>JAQGJF010000905.1 GCA_028290765.1 Tardiphaga sp. | reverse complement strand
TCGACCTGATAGCCGCTGGTGGCAAGGAAATCAACGACCTGCTCGGCCGTCTCGCGGTCGTCCTCTATCACGAGAATGCGACTTCGCCCTGCCGCCATGCTTTTGCATCTCCAAGTTCTTGCATCTCCAAGCCGGTTCGAAGTCGATGCTCGACGGACTTGAGAGCACTCATCCTCTCATAAAACCGGGAAGCCAAATACTGACTTATTTGTCAGAAAATATCATATTAGTCATTTGAGTATTCGGGTCCGATTGCGCAATCCTGATCTCCGGCATTCCTTGCCGCCCCCTGATCCTCACTCTCGGCGGCAGGTCATCGGCCATACCACGAGCGGAGCCTAGGCGGGGAGCTGGCGCTCCCCGCACCAAAGGGAGGACACGTCATGTTGCGCAAAATGGTGATCGCGTTGGTCGCGGCGGCGGCCGTCACAGCCGGTTCGATGGTCACGGCGTCGGCCATGCATGGTGGTGGCGGTCATGGTGGCGGCGGCATGGGACACGGCGGATTTGGCCATGGCGGCGGCGGTTTCGCTCATGCCGGTTTCGCCCATCACGGCGGCTTCGGAGGCTTCGCTGGAGCTCGTCCGGTCGGCTTCCATCACGGTTTCCATGGCGGTTTCCATGACGGTCGATTTGCCTTCAGACATCATCACCGGGTGTTCTTCAACCGGTTTGCTTTTTACGGCGCAGCCTACCCTATGACGACAGCTGCTACAGGCGGGTTTGGACTCGCTGGGGTTGGCGCTGGGCGTCGGTCTGCTACTGAAGTCCGAACATCAAGTCAGGCAAGCGCTTCGCGCGGCGGGAACGCATATTTGCCGTAGACCTTGGTGTCCCACGAACGAAGAAAAGGGGTTCGCGGGGTCATACCCAGCCGCCGTCGACGACATATTGCTGGTTGGTGCAGGCGCTCGCTTCCTCGGAGGCGAGGAACACGACGACGCGGGAGATGTCGTCGGGGTAGAGCTTGCGCTTGAGGCATTGCGATTTCAGGATTTCGGCCTCGCCCTCCGGCGTCACCCATTTCTCGAGCTGACGCTCGGTCATGATCCAGCCCGGCGCGATGGCGTTGACGCGGATGTTGAAGGAGCCGAAATCACGCGCCAATGAGCGGGTCAGTCCGAGGATGCCGGACTTCGACGCGGTATAGGCGGCCATGCCGCCCTGGCCGATCATCCAGGACACCGAGCCGAAATTGATGATGGCGCCTTCCCTGGCTTCCTTCATGTCGGGCAGCACCGCTTGCGCGGCGAAGAACTGATGCTTGAGGTTGACGGCGATGCGGTCGTCCCAATATTCCGGCGTCACCGTCTCGGTGGCGTGGCGTTCGTCGTGCGCGGCGTTGTTGACCAGCACGCTAACCGGACCGATGTTCGCCCGGATCCGAGCGATCGCGCTGCGGAGTGCTGTGATGTCGGTCAGGTCGCAATGCTCGAAATAGACCGTCGCGCCGGTTGCAGTCAGTTCCTCGACCAGGCGAGAGGCCGGCTCGCGCGCGATGTCGAGAAAGCCGACTTTTGCTTTCTGCCGCGCAAAGGCGCGGACGATGGACGCGCCGATCCCCGACGCGCCGCCGGTGATCAGAACCGATTTGCCTTCGAGGTCCGGATAGATCGCTGCCATGGGCTTTTGCCTTCTTAAAGATTTGGTCTTCTACAAATCGACCCAGATGTTGCCGCTGCTGGATGATTGCACCGCGGCTTCGATGAAACGAACACCCGCAACGCCATCGTCGACGGTCGGATACAGCACCGCCGAATCGGGCGTCTTGGAATGCTTGTGGGCGATGATCGCGCGCGCGGCCTCGGAATAGATGGTGGCGAAGGCTTCGAGATAGCCTTCCGGATGCCCGCCGGGGATTCGGCTGACCCGCCCGGCTGCTTCATTCGCGCCGGCGCCGGCGCGTGTCAACCGGCGCTGGGTTCCATCTGTTGTGGTGTGCCACATCTCGTTGGGATTTTCCTGTTCCCATTCCAGCGCGCCCTTGCTGCCATAGATGCGCAGCCGCAACGCGTTCTCGTTGCCGATCGCGATCTGGCTGGCCCACAGCATGCCCGACGCGCCGCCCTCGAAGCGCAACAAAATTTGAACGTTGTCGTCGAGCCGGCGGCCGGGAACGAAGGTCTGAAGATCGGCGAGCAGGCGCTTTGGCTTGAGGCCGGTGGCGAACATCGCCAGATTAAGCGCATGGGTACCGATGTCGCCGATGCAGCCGCCGGCGCCGGATTGCGCCGGATCGGTGCGCCAGGCCGCCTGCTTCTGCCCGGTCGCCTCGAGCGGCTCGGCGAGCCATGCCTGCGCATATTCGACCTGCACATTGCGAATGTCGCCGAGCTCACCCGCCGCGATCATCGCCCGCGCCTGCCGCATCAAGGGATAGCCGGTGTAATTATGGGTGACGCAGAACACCAGCCCGGTCTGCCTTGCCAGCGCCGACAATACCACCGCATCGTCCGACGTCGTCGTCAGCGGCTTGTCGCAGATGACATGAAAACCCTTTTCCAGCGCCAGTTTCGCCACCGGAAAATGCATGTGGTTCGGCGTGACGATGGCGACGGCATCGATGCGGTCGGGCCGCGCGGCTTCCTTTTCGAACATCTCGGCAAAGCTGCCATAGGCGCGATCCTCTGCAATGCCGATTTCGAGCGCCGACGCCCTGGCGCGCGCCGGCTCCGAGGACAGCGCGCCGGCGACCAGGGTGTAGTGGTCGTCGAGCCGCGCCGCGATCCGGTGCACCGCCCCGATGAAGGCGCCCTGCCCACCACCGACCATGCCGAGACGAATCCGCTTGTCCATGTCGTTTCCTGGCGCGTTCATGATCAGCCGATCCCCAGCATCCGGCGATTGGCGGCGGCGTCGCCCTCCCCGCCGGCAAAGTCGTCGAACGAATGTTCGGTGACCGGAATCAGATGGCTGGCGATGAAGGGCGCGCCTTCGGCGGCGCCGGCTTCCGGGTGTTTCAGCGCGCATTCCCATTCGAGCACGGCCCAGCCGGAATAACCGTATTGCGTCAGCCGCGAGAAGATCCCGTTGAAGTCGACCTGTCCGTCGCCCAGCGAACGGAAGCGGCCGGCGCGCTCGACCCAGTTCTGGAAGCCGCTGTAGACGCCCATGCGGCCGGACGGATTGAACTCGGCGTCCTTGACGTGGAACGCGAAAATCCGTTGGTGATAGAGGTCGATGAACTGTAGATAGTCGAGCTGCTGCAGCAGGAAATGCGACGGATCGTAATTGATCCCGCAGCGCGGATGATTTTTCACCCGCTCCAGGAACAT
>JAQGJF010000874.1 GCA_028290765.1 Tardiphaga sp. | reverse complement strand
GTCGCCGTCGACGTCACCGGCAGGATCAATCCGACCGGCAAATCGCCGCTGACCGGCGCCGATGCCGGCTCCCAGGTCGTCACAACCGGACCGTGATTGCCCCACACCGCCAGCGCCAGGCTCTGGTCGAACGCGTTAGCCAGACGCGACATCGCTCGCGCGCCGAGCCGTACCGCGTGGAGCTGCGATTGCACAGGCACGGGATCCGCCGGCACCAGATCATGCTGTTCGGCGACGAGGTATCGTCCGCCTCCGAACACCAAAGGTTTTCGCGAGGCGCGGCGTATCGCATCGACCTTGCCGACATGGATGGTGTGATCACCGCCCGGCAGCCTGGAGAGGACTTCGCATTCGAGCCAGGCGCTGCAATCCGGCAGCAGCGGCACGCCGCCCTGCCCGACCTGCACGTCCAGGCCCGCGAACTTGTCCGCCCCGGACGACGCAAAGCGGTTCGACAGCTCGATCTGGTCTTCCGCCAGGATGTTCACCGCGAAGCGCGCGGCCGCGGAGAACACCGGGTGGCTGGGCCCCTTGATGGACTGGCTCCACAGCACGAGCGGAGGGTCGAGCGAGACCGAGCTGAACGAGTTCGCGGTCAGGCCGTAAAACCTGCCGTCGCGATCGATCGTCGTCACGACGGTAACGCCGGTGACGAAGGTGCCGAGCACCTGCCGCAACTCCCTGCTGTCGAACCGGACCGATCCACTCATCGCCGCCTCCTTAGCCGGACCCCGCACATTCAGGCCGCCACCCGCTGGCGCTCGCGCAGCGCCGGCATTACGTCAGTCACGAAGCGCTGCACCGAAGCGACGGCGTCGGCTTGCGGCATGTTGCCGAACATGAAACTGCCGACCAGATAGTTCAGTCCGCCGTCCGCGATCTGGGCGCCGAGCTGGTCCCTCACCGTGCTCGCGGACCCCGCGACCGCATGGCCGGATTCGAGCAGCGCGTCGAATTCCGGCGGCAGTTTTGCGTTAACCGGCTGGGTGCCGTGCTTGCGCCATAGCTTGATGAAGTTGTCGTAGAATATCGGCCAGGCCTTGCGGCCGGTCTCGAGCGCCTGCGCGTCGGTCGCGCCGACGACAATGTAGCGGTTGATGCCGATCAGCGGTTCGGCGCCGGTGTGTCCGGCCTTCGACCATTCCTCGCGATAGCGGTCCGAAATGGCACGCACGCGCGCCACGGCGCCGCCGCATACCACGTTCATGCCCTGCTGTGCCGGCCATACCGCCGAGTCCGGCGAAGCCAGCGCGTACCACATCTGCGGACGCGGTTGCTGCAGTGGCTGCATCTCGACGGTGTAGTCGTCGATATTCCAGAATTCGCCGGCGAAGGTCACGCTGCCCGACGAGAAACAGCGCTGGACGATCTCGAAGGCCTCCGCATACATCTTGGCGGCCTTCGACGGATCGACGCCGAGCGCGGCCAGCTCATGGGGCGACGCACCACGGCCCACTCCGAATTCGAAGCGGCCGTTGCTCAAATGATCCAGCATGCAGATCTCTTCGTAGAGACGCAGCGGATTGTAGATCGGCAGCAGATACACCAGCGGGCACAGCCGCAGCCGGCTGGTGCGCTGCGCCACCGCGGCCATGTAGACGCTGGGCGACGGCGCCATGCTGAGCGAGGTGGAATGATGTTCGCTCATGTGGAAGCAGTGGAAACCGCTGCGGTCGTAGAGCTCCGCGAGCTCTAGACGGTTTCGATATTGTTGCGCCAATGGCAGGCCGCCGCGGTCGTTCTGGTCGAAGATGCCGAATTTCATGGCTGATCCTTTCTGGCAGGCACCCAAATCTGAAACAGGTTGTTTTCGGGATCCGAGAAGGTCGCGACCGTTCCGTGGGCGCCCATGCCGCGCAGGCCGAGCTGCCGGCCGCCCAGCGGCTCGATGCGTTTGCGCACGCTCTCGGCGTCGGACGCCTCGAAGACGATGACGCTGCCGCGCGCGCCGGCAGCGGCTTCCTCGGGCGAACTGAGGGCGAAGTTGGTCCCACCGACCTTGAACTGGCACCAGGCGGCCCGATCGCGAAACGCCGGCGCCATGCCAAGCAGCGTCTCATAGAACGGCTGCACGAGATCCATGTCGCGGACCGCGGTGTAGACGCATCGCGTCTTCAAAGGCTCCATTTGCGCTCCTCGTGATATTCAACTATATTGAATGCATGTTGTACTGTTGTATGTTGATATCGGTTCGCGCCGCTGTCAACCCTTATCCGACGCGACGAACAGCGAATTGAGGACAGCCCATGGAAGCCAAAAATGCCCGACGGGGAATCCAGTCGATCGAAATCGCCTTCCGGCTGCTGACGGCGTTGCAGTCCCGTCCGACGGCCCTGAGCCTGAAGGAAGTCGCGGGCCTCGCTGGAATGACGACCAGCGCCGCCAACAACTATCTGGTCAGTCTGGTGCGGACCGGGCTGGCCGCGGCCGACACCAAGCCCGGTCACTACAAATTGGGACCGGCCGCGCTCGGCCTCGGCATGAGCGCGATCCAGCAGATCGATGGTTTCGAACTGCTGCGCCGCGAAGTCATCGAGCTGCGGGATGAGACCAAGAGAAGCACGGCCGTGACGGCCTGGACCGCCGACGGTCCGGTCAGCCTGTTCAAGCAGGACGGCGAGCTTCGCGGCGCTTTCGAAATGCGAACGGGCCTGGTCCCGTTGCTGGGGACGGCGGCGGGCAAGGTGTTCGCGGCCTGTCTGCCGTTGAGTGAAACACGGCATCTGATCGAGCAGGAAACCCGGGACGAGCCGGTGGATGCAGCCGAACTGCAACGGGAGATCCGAAACGAGCTGAGCCGCAAGAAATACGCGACGCTTCGCCGGAACGACAGCTATGGCTACGTTTCGATGGCGGCACCGGTCTGGAACTGGAACGGGGACATCCGGTTCGCCATCAGCATCGTGGGCAATCGCAACACGCTGCAGACCGATCGCAAGAGCGCCCATGTCCAGGCGCTATTGCAAAGTGCGGCGCGGGCCACGGCGAGTCTCGGCGGCAAGGCGGGTATCTGAGGAGGCTCACGGCGTCTTCCGCGGCTCGCTCTGGCTTTAAGCTGAATCGGGATGGCTAACTCCGTCATTGCGAGGAGCTCTTGCGACGAAGCAATCCAGTTCTTGCTTCTTGGCTCCTGGATTGCTTCGCTTCGCTCGCAATGACGTGGAGGTTGGTTCGCCAACACCAAAGCAGACTCCGTAGGATGGGTTGAGCACTTGCGAAACCCATCCTTCGCCGACGAACGCCATGATGGGTTTCGCTTCCGCCTTCGCTCGTTGAGCTTCGGCGGACGCGGGCGCTCAACCCATCCTACGAACTGGCTCCCGCCGTTGCGCGGGATGCAGCAGCATCACCGATCCGTCGGCGCCGGCTGGTCCGGTCCGGTGTAGCGCGTGATCCACA
>JAQGJF010000869.1 GCA_028290765.1 Tardiphaga sp. | reverse complement strand
TCTTCAACGAGAAGAATCCGCAGCCGAATGTCGGCAACTTCCATCTCGGCCTTCGCGCCGGCCGCGCCCAGGTGTCGACCCGGATTCGCCTCGCCGACAGCCAGAAGATCGTCGCCATTGCCAAAATGTCGGACGGCTCGTTCTGGTCCAGCAGCGCCGATGTGGTGGTGACGCTCGCGGCCTGCACCGAGGATGTGATCTGATGGCGGCGTCCCTGATCAATGTGCCGGCCAAGGCCAAACGTGGCGAGATCGTCGAGATCAAGGCGCTGACCTCGCACATCATGGAGACCGGTTTTCGCCACACCGAAAGCGGTGAAGTGGTGCCGCGCAACATCATTACCAGCTTCGCCTGCCTCTACAACGGTGTTGAAATATTCCGCGCCGACCTGTTTCCGGCCATCGCGGCCAACCCGTTCATCAGCTTTTCCACCGTCGCGATGGACAGCGGCACGTTCGAGTTCCGCTGGATCGGCGACCGCGGTTTTTCGGAAACGGCGTCGGCCCAGATCACGGTCGAATGAGTTTCGGTCGCGCGATCATCGCGATCCTGATGGTGACGATGGTCGCCGCGCCGCGCCTGTTGGCCGAAGAGATTCCCACAGCCGAGCGCCGTTCCGGTTTCAGCTTCATGAGCCCGGAAACGCAAGGAATCCAGAACGACGACACCTCCAATCCCGGCATGCTGTGGGCCAAGGAAGGCGAAGCCTTGTGGAATGCCAAGGCCGGCGCGGCGGAAAAATCCTGCGCCGATTGCCACAACGATGCCCGCGTCAGCATGCGGGGCGTGGCGGCGCACTATCCCGATTTTGACGCCACCGAGGCGCGCCCGGTCAATTTGGAGCAGCGGATCAATCTGTGCCGCGCCCGGCACCAGCAGGCCTCGCCCCTTGCTTATGAAAGTCACGAGTTGCTGGCGCTGACGGCGTTCGTCGGCAGCCAGTCGCGCGGACTGCCGATCGCACCGAACAAGGACGACAGGCTCGCATCGTTCCTGGCGGCCGGCCGCGATCTGTTCATGCAACGGCAGGGCCAGCTCAATCTCGCCTGCGCCAACTGCCATGACGATAATTGGGACAAGCGCCTCGCCGGCTCCGCCATCACGCAGGCGCACCCGACCGGCTATCCCGAATATCGCCTGGAATGGCAGACCCTCGGCTCGCTGCAGCGCCGCTTGCGCAGCTGCATCGCGGGCGTCCGCGCCCAACCCTACGTCTACGGCGCGCCCGAACTGGTCAACCTCGAACTCTATCTGATGTCCCGCGCGAGCGGCATGCCGGTCGAGACGCCGGCGGTGCGGCCGTAGCAGTGCGCTCAGGGAGGCAACATTTACCGCCGAACCCGGCACAGATTACCTCCGCCGGCGCGTCGGCATGGCGGCGGGATGCCTGGGTCACGCACCATGTGGATGATTTCGTTGGGCTTCTTGTTTGGCCGCAGCAGGCACGTCGCTTGCTTAAGTGGATGACGGAGACGCGCATGCAAATTTCAGCGACGACCGCGGCACAATTGCCATCCGCATCCACGGCAGCGACGGCCGCCGTGCCGAAGTCCGAAATCACCCGCAAGTCCGAAATGAGCGGCGATCCGGTGATCGATCTGGCGCGGGGATTCGGTAACACGATGCTGCTTACGGACAGCGATCGCGCGATGATCGAGAAGGTGACCGGCGTGAAGATGGATGCCGAGACCGGACGGACATTGTCGACCAATGTCCCGCCGGAGGTGGCCGATTTCATCAATGCCCTCGCCGATAAACGGGTCGTGGAATACCAGAACCAGCAGCCGTCGCTGCCTCTGGACGAGACGTCGGTGCGCGACCTGTTCAAGCAGGCAGTTGAAGAAGGCCACCCGCTCAATCCCAACATCATGCAGAAAATGCTGGACGTGCTGTCGGGCGCCATCGATTCCAAAAGCAATGCGAAGGCCAGCGACAAGCCGGATGCCGCGAACGACCCTGCGCCGTCGGCGCCGCAAGGGATCGACCAATACGCCTAAACGACAACCCTGTCGTCCCGGCCTTGAGCCGGGACCCAGAACCCCTGAAGTCTCTGTTGCAAACGAGCGATGCAACGCTCGGCTATCATCGCAACGACACGGCGTATGGATCCCGGCTCAAGGCCGGGACGACGAGGTGTTGTCAATCGGAGCCCTTCAACAACACGGCGCATCCGACAGATAATGACGCACCATCGCCTGATCGAGCGCGGTCAGCGCCGCGACCAGCGACCCGTTGGCTTTGATCCCCGATCGCATCTGCGCCAGAATCTCCCGACGCGTCGCCGGCAGGTCGATGCCGGTCACATGGCGATCTTTCACCACGGTTCGTCCGCCGACGATCAACTCGCTGATATGTCGGGCGGTGGCGCGCGAGAACAGCAAGTTGACCGGATCGATGTCGTCGCGGAGCGCGTCGTCGTCGAGCGCGGCCCAGTCGAGCAGCAGCATGTCGGCGGCGGCATCAACTTCAATCGGGCCGCCATTGCGGAGATTGGTCACGGCGAACCGGCCGTTCGTCACCGCCGCGTGCAGCGCTTCATGGCGGCTGGCGGCGAGGTCGAAGCCGGTGCCGGCATGCAGCAGATAGGACAGCCGGAGTTCGCGCAGGGAATCGTCGTCGTCATCCAGCGCCTTGCTGTCGATACCGAGCGCGACGGTGCAGCCGGATTGGACCATCTGCAGGATCGGGGCGATGCCGGAGTGCAGATGAAGATTGGAACTGGTGTTGACGACGATGGTGACGCCGCGCTCGGCCAGCAAGGCCAGCTCATCCGGCCGCGCCCAGACGCAATGCGCCAGCGTCAGGCGCGGCGACAGCAGTCCGATGCGATCTAGCATTCGCACCACGCCGTCGGGATAACTGGCATCGGCCCATTGCCGCTGGTAGCGCGTTTCCAACAGATGCATGTGCACGCGGCGGCCGGTGCGGTGCGACGCCTCGGCGATGGCGGCCAGCAACGCGTCGCTGCACCATTGCACGCCGTTCGGGCCATATTGCACGTCGAAGCCGGGACCGGCGGCCGCCGACGCAACGTCGTCGACCAGCGCCATATAATCCTGCGGCGAGGGCGGCTTGCGCAAAAATCGCGTTTCGATTTCGCCACGGAGTTCTTGCGGCAGCGCCGCCAGCACCGGCTCGCTCGGTCCATAGACCAAGGGATTACGGTCCTTCATCGAGACCGCAAAGCCGGCGCGCACGCCGACATCGCGCGCCGCCCGGGCGACCTCGGCGGTTTCGGCCGGCAGGTCGGTAAAACCTTGCGCGCGGGTGTAGTGCACCATCACGGTGCCGGCGCCGCCCAGCGCGCTGTTGGCGAAGGTCATGGCGGCGGCCAGATATGGATCCACCGACGGAAACAGCGCCAGGTAATGCAGCCAGGATTCCAGCGGCTTGGCGTCGGCGCCGATCGAACTGGTGCGGACCGCGCGGCCGTGGTCGTGCGCATTGACCAGCGCCGGAAGCGCCAGCAGCGGTTTGCTCGCCGGAGCCGCCGTGGGCATCACCGACGCGATGCGGTCGCCCGCGATCGCAATGGTCTGCGCGCCGGCCATCGATCCGGTGGGACCGATGACATGCGCGCAGGCGATCTGGCGGGTGGCTGCGTTCATTACGGCGCAATGGTCGGAGGGATGCGATCGGCCTTGGTGGGCAGGAACGAGCGGTCGAAGACTTCGTCAGGTGCGGGCAGCTTCGGCAGTTCGAAGGATGCGGCGATGGTCGCGATGGCCGACTTCAGCCGGGTTTCCGACACATCGCCCATGCCGAGGTCGCGGGTCTCCGCCGTGTTCATCAGCTCCTTGTAGACATAGAGCAGACGGCGCTTTTCGATGTCCTTCTTGATCAGCGGCTCCTCCGTGGCCAGGAGCTCGATCGCCGCATCGGGATTTTCGACGCTCTCCTTGATCGACCGGTTGACGGCCCGCAACAGGCCCTTGACCGCCTCCGGCTGCGCCTTGGCCAGCTTCGGCGACACCATGATGCCGTTCGAATAGAGATCGAGGCCGAGATCCGAATAGAACATCCAGCGGAAATCCTTGTCCGGATCGAGTTTCAGCGAGACCAGGTTCAAATAGCTGGTTGCCGAAAACACCGCAACCGAATCCACCTGTCCCTGGATCAGCATCTGCTCCTGCAGGGCCGGCGACACCTGGGTGATGTTGATCTTGCTGTAGTCGACGCCGTTCTGCTTGGCCAGCAGCGGCAGCAGCTTGAACGAAGCGCCGCCGGCGGGGGTACCGAGCTTGGAGCCTTCCAGGTTCTTCAGGTTCTTGATCGAACTGTCGGCCTTGGTCAGCAGGGCGAAGGGGGCCTTGTTGTAGATCATGTAGACCATCACCGGCGTCTCGCCCGGCTTGGTCGCGGCGTTCTGGATGATCGCATTGACGTCGCCGAAGCCGGCATCATAGGCGCCGGACATCACCCGGGTCACCGCGGCCGCCGAGCCCTCGCCCTGGTCGAGCGTGACGTCGAGGTTTTCCGCGGTGAAGTAGCCCTTGGCCTTGGCCCAGTAGAACCAGGCGTGCAGGCCCTGCAGCTTCCAGTCGAGGGTGAATTTGATTTTGACGGGGTCTGCGGCGCTGGCGGTGGTCGCGAGGGGAGCGACGAGACAGCTCGCCAGGATGAGGGATTTTAGAATTCGG
>JAQGJF010000860.1 GCA_028290765.1 Tardiphaga sp. | reverse complement strand
GACCGCGGCGCTGTCGGACCGCGAGACCGCATTGTTGTTCGCCATGATCGAAAAGCTCAAGGCCGACGGCGTTGCCATCGTCTATATCTCGCACCGGATGGCGGAGGTCTTTCAGCTCGGCGATCGCATCACGGTGCTGCGCGACGGCCGGCGCGTCGCCGAGGTCGCGCCCAAGCAGTCCTCGCCCGACGAGTTGATCCGGATGATGGTGGGACGCAACGTCGATACCAGCTACGCCCGCAACTTCATGGCGCAGTCCGACCAGATCGTTCTCGAGGTCGTCAATGTGTCGGCCGCGACCGGCATCAGCGATATCAATCTGAAGGTGCGGGCAGGGGAGATCGTCGGGCTCTGCGGCCTGGTCGGATCCGGCCGCACCGAAGTGGCGCGCGCGATCTTCGGCGCCGACAAGATCACCGCGGGCGAAGTCCGCGTCGACGGGCGAAGCCGGCGCGGCGGGCCGGACGAGGCATCGCGGCTGGGCATCGCGCTGATCCCGGAGAGCCGAAAGGCCGAAGGCCTGGCGCTGATCCGCTCGGTTGGCGACAATCTGGTGGTCGCGGCGCTGCAAAGACTGTTTCCCACCGGCTGGTTCGGTCCGCCGAAGGCGAAAGAGACCGGCACAAATCTGGTTCGCCAGTTGCGGATCCAGACGCCGTCGATCCGGCAGATGGTCGGGCTGTTGTCCGGCGGCAATCAGCAGAAGGTGGTAATCGGCAAATGGCTGGCGGCCGGCGCCCGCGTTTTCATCTTCGACGAGCCGACCAGGGGCATCGATGTCGGCGCCAAGGCGGAAATCTTCGCGCTGATCGATGACCTCGTCGGCAAGGGCGCCGCGGTGCTGATGATCTCCTCCGAGCAATCGGAAATCGTGCATGTCTGCGACCGCGCTTATGTGATGCGGGAAGGCCGCATCGCCGGCGAGCTGTCGCGCCAGGAACTCTCGGAGGAAAACATCGTGCGGCTGGGGATGCATCATGCATGAGCTCGTCGCAACCTCGACGCTGAGCCGGATCGGGCGCATTCCCGGCGTGGCGATGATGCTGGTGATCCTGATCGGGCTGTTCGCGCTCGGCAGCCCGGGGTTCCTGTCGCCGGCCAATATTTCCAATGTGCTGGTGCAATCGACGGTGCTGCTGCTGCTGGCGCTGCCGATGACGCTGATCATCATGACCGAGGGCCTCGATCTGTCGATGGGCGCGGTGCTCACGCTGACGTCGCTGATCGTGGCGCTGGTGGTACTGGCCACCGGGTCGGTGCTGCTGGGATTGCTCGCCGCCTGCGCGGTGGGCGCGGCGTTCGGCATCGTCAATGGCTGGCTGGTGGCGATCCTGGGCATTCCGCCGTTCGTCGCGACGTTGGGAACGCTCGGCATGGCGCAGGGCCTGTCGCTGGTCGTCAGCGACGGCCAGAGCGTGGTCGGGATGCCGCGCGCGGTCCGGGATATTTATTCCGGAACGGTCGCTGCCACTCCGATCCCGATCCTGATCGCGGTGGCCGCCTATGTGGTGTTTCACACGCTGCTGTATCATACGCGGCTCGGCAACTTCATTTTCGCGCTCGGCGGCAATCGCGATGCGCTGCGCTTCGCCGGCATCAATGTCGAGCGGCTGTTGATCGTGGTCTATGCCATCGGCGGCGCGATGGCGGGCCTCGCCGGCGTGCTGATGACCGCGCGCATGAGCGCCGGCCATCCCACCGCGGGCCTCGGCCTCGAATTCGACGCCATCGCCGCGGTGGCGGTGGGCGGCACCTCGTTCGAGCGCGGCAATGGCTGGCTGTTGGGGACGCTGCTTGGCGTTCTCACCATCGGGATCTTGCGCAACGGGCTCAACCTGCTCGCCGTTCCCTCGTCGGTTCAGGTGTCCTGCGTCGGCATTCTGGTCATCCTGGCGCTGTTCTTCGACGGCTTGCGGAGCCGGCGATGACCGATACGACCAAAATCGTGCCGGCGCGGATCGGCGGCCTGCCCGTTTCGGGCGATATGCTGCAATTGTCCTATCGGCTGCTCGCCGCGCTGCTGATCTGCGTCGTGCTCTCGCTGCTCAGCGATTCGTTTCTCTCGCTCAACAACATCCTCAACGTGCTGCGGCAGGCCAGCCTGCTGTTCTTCATCGCCGCCGGTCTCACGCTGGTGGTGCTCACAGCCGGCCTCGATCTGTCGATCGGCGCCAATGTCGGGCTATCCGCCTGTCTCGCGGGAACGGTGATCCATGTCAGCGGGTCGCCGGCGCTCGGCGTGCTGGTCGGCCTCGTCACGGGGGCTCTGATCGGCATCACCAATGGCGTGATGGTTACGTCACTGCGCATTCCATCCTTCATCGCGACCTATGGCATGCTGTGGATCCTGCATGGCGTCTCCTACTGGTTCATGGCCGGCGACACCATCCACGGCTTTCCGCCGGGTTTTCGCCAGCTCGGCAGCGGCTATTTTCTGGGGTTGCCGATTCCGGTCTATCTGCTGATGATCTTTCTGGCGATCGGCACCATCTTCGCGCATCGCACGGTCTGGGGGCAGGAGGTCTACGCGATCGGCGCCAATCCGGTCGCCGCGCGGTTGTCCGGTATCCCGGTCGCCCGCCGCCTGCTGCTGGTCTACACCCTGTCCGGCACCATGGCGGGGCTGGCCTCGATCATTTTCCTGGCGCGGCTGAATTCGGCCGAGGCCGATATCGGCGAATCCCTGACGCTGCCGGCGATCGCCTCGGTGCTGATCGGCGGCACGTCGCTGTTCGGCGGCGTCGGCACCGTGTTCGGCACCTTTGTCGGTGCGCTGATCCTGACGCTGGTGCTCAACGGCATGAACCTGCTGTCGATCAACGCCAGCTGGCAGCCCTTCGTCACCGGCGTCATCGTCGTTCTCGCGGTCTGGCTCGACCGCGCCACCCGAAAGAACACACCCTAGATTTCAACACGTCGACAAACACCAACTTAAAAAACATCAAACGGAGGAATATCATGAGAATTTCGGTTTCGGGTTTCACGCTGGCAATGGCGACCGCGGTTTCGATCGGTGTCGCGCATGCCGACGGCGAAACCATCGCCGTGTTTACCAAAAACCAGACCAATCCTTATTTCCAGGCGGTGCGCGTCGGCGCCGATTCCGCGGCCAAGGCCCTGAACGCCAAGACGCTGCATTACATTCCGACCAAGCCGGACAGCATTCCCGAACAGCTCAGCCAGGTCGAGGACGTCGTCGTCAAGAAGCCGTCGGCGATCGTCTTCATTCCGGTGGACTACAAGGCGATGGTGCCGGGGGTCGAGAAGATCAACGACGCCAACATTCCGATGGTCAATGTCACCGACCGCTCCTCGGGCGGCAAGTTCGCCTCCTTCGTCGGCGCCGACGATTACAGCCTGGGTCTCGAGACCGCGCGCTATCTGCTCAAGACGCTGGGCGGCAAGGGCAAGATCGTCATTCTCGAGGGCGTCAAGGGCTCGCTGACCAATGTCGATCGCGTCCGCGGCTTCAACGATGCGTTGAAGGAAAATCCCAACGCCAAGCTGGTGGCGTCGCAGCCGGCGAATTATCAGCGCCTGCAGGCCTTGCAGGTGATGGAAAACCTGATGCAGTCGAACTCGGAGATCGACGGCGTGCTCGCCGCCAACGACGCCATGGCGGTCGGCGCCATCGAGGCGCTGGACGGCGCCAACCGCAAGGCCCAGATCATCGGCATCAACGGCACCAAGGAAGCCGTCGACGCCATCAAGACCGGCAAACTGCTCGCCTCCGGCGACTACAACGGCTTCATGCAGGGTTGCCTCGGCACCATGATCGCGATCCGCACGCTGCGCAAGGAACCGACCATTCCGGAAATCGTGCTGGCGCCGACCGTCATCACCAAGGATAATTATAAGCCCTACGACGTCGCGCTCGAAACGCGCTCCTGCCCGAGCTGGGAAGAGGGATCGAAGCTCGGCATGAAGAAGAGCTGAGTGATTTGAACTGGAGCATTCGCAACGACGGAAGCGCGCTCCCTCTCCCATAGGGAGAGGGTTGGGGTGAGGGGTTACGACCTATCGATAGGCTGTAACCCCTCACCCGGATCGCTGCGCGATCCGACCTCTCCCTATGGGAGAGGTGGCCGAACTCCGGCGTTTCCGATTCCAGATAAACATCCCAAAAGGGAAAACCATCGTGCTGTTTGTCCTTCATGCCCTCGACCGACCGAGCGCCTTGCCAAAACGGCTGGCGAATTACGACGCCCACAAGGCGTTCCTGTCCGACACCAGCCCGCATGGCGTCAAGATCGTGATGTCCGGGCCGCTGACCGGCGATGACGGCGAGACCATGATCGGCAGCCTTTTTTTGATCGACGCGCCGGATCGCGCCACGGTGGTACGGTTCAATGCTGCCGATCCGTTTTTCAAGGCTGATATCTGGGAGAAAGTCACGATCACGGGGTTTATAAGAAGGCAGGGGTAAGGACGCGCGCTCTTGCTTCTCCCTCCCCCCTTGCGGAGGAGGGTCGGGGTGGGGGGTAGCCACAAGCGCTGTCTTCGCAACACCCCCACCCCCGACCCGGATTCGAGCTCCGCTCGAATCTACCCCGCAAGGGGGAGGGGAGTAGGCTCGCATCGTCGCATCGACGCAGAGCAGACCTACACCCTCGGCCGCAGCGACCGCTGCATATCCATCGAATATGTATACCGCCCCTCCGGATGCGTCGTGATGGTCACCTCGAACAGTTCTTCGCGCTGGCCGTAATAGCGGCGCACCATCGTCAGTGCCGGCGAGCCCGGCTTGACTTTGAGGTGCTTGGCCATCTTTGCCGGCATGCCGCGCGCGAAGACTTCGAGCTGGGCATATTCGATGGTCTGGCCGTACATTTTGGCGATCTGTTCGTGCACCGGGGCGCGGCCGTGGTCGCGGCGTTCGATGACGCCGGCGAATTTGCGCAGCACGTAGATTTCGGTCCAGCCGAGCGGTTCGGCGAAGGCGTCGGCGCGGCGGATCGATTCGATCAGGAACCAGTGCTTGCCGGGCTCGCATTTCAGCATCGTCGCGAGCTTGCGGTCGGCGGTGACGTCGCGGCTCTGCACCACCTGGCGATAGGTTTCGTTGGAATAACGCAGCCATTCGTTCAGCGACTTGACGCTGTGGGTGAACAAAACCGGCGGCTCGGTCGCGATCACCACCGAACCGAGGCCGGCGCGGCGCACGATCAGGCCCTGTTCGGTGACGATCCGCAGCGCCTCGCGCACGGTCTGGCGGCTGGCGGCAAATCGCGCCATCAGCTCGGTCTCGATCGGCAGCAACTCGCCGATGGGATAGGTGCCGAGCCGGATTTCCTTCTGCAGCTCGGCGGCGATATCGCGGTAGCGCGTCGATTTGCGCGGCTTGTCGGTCATTCGCAGGCAACCGGGACGTTGGTCTGCATCGATCGCAGCGCGGCCTCGAATGCCGACAAGGTCGCCAGCACATCGGCTTCCGGCACCGGGAACGGGCGCCGGTGCTCGACGCTGTCGGCAAAGGCGTCGAGCTCGGCGCGCAGCGTGTCGATGGTCGGATAAATGGTCTGCTGCGGCTTGCTGCCCGATTTGCGCAGCACCAGCGTCGCTTCATCGAGCACTTCGGCGGAACCCTGCGTGCCGAACAAATGAACGCGCCAGTAAAATGGTGTCGCCCGCACCGTCGACAATGTCCCGGTGACGCCATTGCAAAATTCCAGCGCCAGCACCGAGGTATCGAGCGGCGGCGGTCCTGCTTCGCGTGACGTCAGTTGCGCATAGACGCGGCGCACCGGTCCCAGCATGCTGACGAAGCCGTCGAGCACATGCAGCCCGGCACCGGTCAGTCCGCCGCCCGGCGATTCCTCCGGCGACAGCCGCCAGCCGGCGGTGATGATTTGCGAGTTCTCATTGCTGTTGTGACCTTCGATGTGCAGCATCGTGCCGAGTTCGCCGCTGGCGGCGATTTCGCGCAGCGCGCGCATCGCCGGCCAGAACCGGCGATTGTGCCCGACCGCGAGCGTCACCCCTGCTTGGCGGCAGGCCTCGAACATGCGCGCGGCATCGGCGCGGTGCAGCGCCAGCGGCTTCTCGCAGAACACCTGCTTGCGCGCGGCGGCGCAGGCGATCACCTGCGCCGGATGCAGCGAATGCGGCGTCGCCAACAGCACCGCATCGATCCGAGAGTCCGCCAGCACGGCCTCCAGATTGTCGGTCAGGTCGAGCTGATGTTGGGTAGAAAAATCGCGCGCGCCGTCCATGGCCGGTTCGACCGCGCGGATGAGCTTCAACCGGTCATGGCCGGCGGCGGCCTCGGTGAGGGCGCGGCCCCAGCGGCCGAGACCGGCAATTGCTGCATGAATCATCGATCAACCTTGCTTGATAATGGGCGCCGGATCGCCTCGATCACCGCCGAACTGTCGCTGGCCGGGCCCTCCAGCGCAATGGCCGCGCGCAGCAGGTCGGCCTGCGTTGTGGTCATCGGCAGATGCAGGCCGTGTTGCCGGGCTTGTTGCAAAATCAGCTCGGCATCCTTCAGGGTTTGCGAAATATGCGATTGCGGCCGGAAATCCCGCGCCAGCATTTTGGTCCCCTTGGTGTCCATGACGCTCGAATAGGCAGCGGAAGCGCGCGCCGCTTCGAGGAAGGCGTGGCCATCGAGCCCCAGCCGTTCGGCAAAGGCAATTCCCTCCGCCAGCGCGGCGCGGTTGTTCTGCAGCACGAGGTTGATCGCGAGCTTGGTGCGGCTGGCGTCGCCGATATGGCCGACGCGGATCATGCGCGGACAGAGAATGGCGAGCAGCGGGTTCGCCGCTTCGATGGCGTCGGGATCGCCGGCCACCAGCGCCGTTGCACTACCGTCATGCACCTCGGCGCTGGTGCCGGAGATCGGAGCCTCCACGAAAAGCCATCCCGCCTTGGCCGCGTGATCGGCGAGCCGTGCGACTTCGTCGGGCGCGCAGGTCGTGGTGCAGATCACGACCGGGCCGGTTTTGAGCGATGGCTTCGAAAATTCGCCGAACAGCGCTCTGGCCTGTGCTCCATCGTAAACCGCAACGACGATCGCGCGGCAGCGCCCGAAGACCTCCTGAGCCGAGTGCGCGGCACAACCGCCGTTCGCTTGAAGCGTTTCGCAACGTGCGGGATCGATGTCGAAGCCCAGCACCGCAAGCCCGGCGTCGATCAGCCGCTGGGACAGCGCGGTGCCCATCAGGCCCAGTCCAATGATTCCGATCGGCACGTCCGAATCCATCGGTCTATTTCGCTTCGATGCCGGCGGCCTTGGCGTCCGCTGTCCAGCGCGTGATCTCGCTGCGGATGAAGGCGCTGAATTCGTCCGGCTTCTGGGTCGAGACGATGACGCCGACATCGGCGAGCTTTTTCCGCGTCGCCGGCATCGACAGGAATTTCTCGCTCTCGGCGTAGATCCTGTCGACGATCGGTGCCGGCGTGCCGGCGGGCGCCAGCAGGCCGTACCAGATCGTGGCCTCGAATCCCGGCATCGCTTCGGCGAGCGACGGCAGATCCGGCGTCAACTCGTTGCGTTTCGGCGAGGTGATGCCGATGCCGCGCAGCGTGCCGCCCTGCATTTGCGGGATCGCCAGTGAGAAATCGGCAAAGGCGAGGTCGATGGTGCCGCCGATCACGTCGGTGACGGCCTGCGGCACGCCGCGATAGGACACCGCGGCGATCGATACGCCGCCGCGGGCCTGCAGTTGCGCGACCGAGATCTGCGACGCGCCGGAGCCGTAGCCGCCGGTCATGCTGGGATGGCTCTTGGCATATTCCATGAACTGCGGCAGGTCCTTGGCCGGGAAATCCGGCTTCACCACCAGCACCATTGCGGTGGTGATGGTGCGGATGATCGGCGCGAAATCCTTGGCCGGATCGTAGGGCAGGTTCTTCAGCATCGCGACATTGGCCGCCTGGGTGGTGTTGGTGCCCATCAGCAGCGTGTAGCCGTCCGGCGCGCTGCGCGCGACTTCCTGGGCGCCGATGCTGCCCAATGCGCCGGCGCGATTTTCGATCACGACGGTCTGGCCCCAGGCGTCCTGCAGATATTGGCCGAGCATGCGGGCGACCTGGTCCGGTCCGGCGCCGGCCGGGAACGGCACGATGATTTTGATCTGCCGCTTCGGGTAATCGTCGTCGGCCGCCAAAGCGGGCGCGCCGAGCATTCCGAGCAGTACCAGACCGGCGAGCCAACCTGACCGCAGCTTCATTTCGTCCTCCGCAACTCGAAAGGATCTCTTTCGGATCTCTTCAAAACTTTATACGGACAAATAAGCTCGATGCAAGTGAGCGACTTGATTTTTCAAGGTTATGGGCGATTGAGTCGGAACAGGTTTGACCGTATAAACTCACCCCCAACAGATGCGGGAGGCTTTCATGAACATCAGCGATCTGTATGCGCGCGGGCTGAAGCTGCGCAAAGCGATGTTCGGCGAGGCCGACGTCGACAAGCGGATGCAGGCGGCGGGCAGTTTCGGCGCGCCGCTGCAGAACGTCATTAATGCCTACGTCTATGGCGACGTCTGGAGCCGCACCGGCCTGTCCGGCGAGATGCGCAGCCTGGTGATGCTCGGCATCACCGCGGCGAGCAACCGTCCCGCCGAATTCCGCGTTCACGCCAAGGGCGCGCTGGCGAACGGCTGCAGCAAGGAGCAGGTACAGGACGTGCTGATGCTGGTGGCGATGTATTGCGGCGTCCCGGCTGCGATCGAGACTACGCGGATTGCCGCGGAAGTATTCGGCGAGGCCGCAGCGCTGGATCCGACCGGCGGCAAAGCCGGTTGATCACGCCGGCGCGCGCAAAAGAAGAGCGTTGATCCACCGATTCTACGGCTGCAGGTTTCGCTGAAGAAACCGCACCGCGTCGGTGATCGATTGGGCGCGAACCGCCGCATCAAATCCCATCGAATAGCCGGGCGCCGCGGCGGCGCACGCACCGAAGACGGTCGGGTCGAAGGGTTTCGCCTCGCCGTCGATCAGCAAGGCCGGCCGCTTCGACCCGAGCAGGAGGAGCGGACATTTTTTTGTGCTGACATAGTCCGGGTAGAAGCGCGTGGTGCCGAGGTCGGGAATCGTCCATGCATGGGTGGCGCCCGGGTAGATCACGGTTTCGATCGGGGCCGGAGTTCCCGCGGCGCGCGCGTAGGCCAGATAATTCTCGATCTTTGTCACCGGCAAATTGTCGTCTTTTCCGCCGAGCAGCATCAGCACCGGAGAGCCGGTATAGGCGCCGGGTTCGGCGGTCGCGCCAAAACTCCCGCCGGGATAGAACGCGACATGCGCGGCAAACCGGCCCGCTCCGGAATCGAGCGCCGCTCGCAGCGTCTCGAACGCCGCGAGATGCGCCACTTCACCGCCGTACGAGAAGCCGATGATGGCGATGCGGTCGGCGTCGATCCGGCGCTCGCCCGACAGAAACCGCAGCGCGGCGTAGGCGTCCGCAACGCCAGGCGGCAGATAGCCTGGCGATCCCTGCAGGGCCGCGCCCGTGGTTCCGCGCGCGGCAAAACTGTCATAAGTCAAGGTGGCGAAGCCCGCCTTGCGCAATTCGGCCG
>JAQGJF010000846.1 GCA_028290765.1 Tardiphaga sp. | reverse complement strand
CAAGCAGATCTGGGGTTACATCGCCGCTTTGTTGTTCGGCCTCGCGGTCGTGGCGGCGATCCCCTGGCTTTCGATCGGCTTCCTCAAATTCTAGACCGCTCACCACATCAGGAATTGCATCATGAGCCGCTTTTTCGGCGAAATTCGTCAGGCCGGTTATGTCGTCAACGACATCGAACAGGCCATGGACTATTGGAGCCGCGAACTCGGCATCGGTCCGTGGTTCTATAATCCGAAGGTGCCGATCGTGAACTACCGTTATCGCGGCGAGGCCCATGAGCCGCACAATTCGGTGGCGCTGGCGAATTCAGGTCCGCTGCAGATGGAGCTGATCCAGACCCGTAACGACGCGCCGTCGATGTATCGCGATTTTCTCAAAGCCGGCCACACCGGGCTGCAGCATGTCGCCTATTGGACCGAAAACTACGATGCCGACCTGGCGCGCCTGGAAGCGCAGGGTTTCAAGGCGGTGATGAGCGGCGAAGTCGGCGCGCGCGGCCGTTTCGTCTATTTCGATACCGAATATCACCCCGGAACGGTGATCGAATTGTCGGAGGTTGCCGGACCGAAAGGAAAAATGTTCGATCTGATCCGCACCGCCGCCGAGGGCTGGGACGGCAGCGATCCGGTTCGTCCGTTTCCCGACCTGACAAAACTCTGAGTCTTCGCATGACGGTTCCGACGCGCATCGAAGCGGATTACTGGATCGAAACCCCGATCGATCCCCGTACCGCCGCGGAAACCATGGCGGGCGAGCAATCCTCTGGAACGTTCGTCGCGGTACCCGGCGAAACGCCGGAGCTGAAACAACGCGCCGCCGCGCGGGTCGAACACATTCAGCTGCTCGACGAAGCGTCCGAACCGTCGCTGCCCGTGGCGCGGCCGATCCACCCGGAAGGCCCTTGGCGCCGCGCGCGGGTGACGCTGTCCTGGCCGCTCGACAATATCGGCCCTTCGCTTCCCAATCTGATGGCGATGGTGGCCGGCAATTTATGGGAGTTGCGGCAGCTGACGGGATTGCGGCTGCTCGATCTGCGCCTGCCGGCCGCCTTCGCCGCGGCCTATGGCGGCCCGAAATTCGGCGTCGCCGGAACCCGCCGGCTGGCCGGCGTCAGCGATCGTCCGCTGATCGGCACCATCATCAAGCCGAGCATCGGGCTGAGCCCGGCCAAGACCGCCGATCTGGTGGCGACCTTGTGCGATGCCGGTGTCGACTTCATCAAGGACGACGAGTTGCAATCGGATGGCAGCTATTGTCCGTTCGACGAACGGGTGCGCGCCATCATGCGCGTCATCAATTGTCGTGCGGACCGGACCGGCAAGAAGGTGATGTTCGCCTTCAACCTGACCGGGGAAATCGACCAGATGCGCCGGCGCCAGGATCTCGTGCTGGCGATGGGCGGCACCTGCGTGATGGCGAGCATCCATTCGATCGGCCTCGTCGGCATGATCGAGCTCGGCCGTCACGCGCAGCTGCCGATCCATGCCCATCGCAACGGCTGGGGCGCGTTGAACCGCCATCCCGCCCTCGGCTGGGAGTTTACGGCCTGGCAAAAGATCTGGCGGCTGGCCGGCGCCGACCACATCCATGTCAACGGCATCGGCAATAAGTTCAGCGAGACCGACGAAAGCGTGATTGCGTCCGCAAAGGCCAGCCTGACGCCGATGTTCGACGACAAGCCCTGCGTGGCCATGCCGGTGTTCTCGTCCGGACAATCCGCCAGGCAGGCGCATCAGACCTATGCCGCATTGGGCTCGACCGATCTGATTTTCGCCGCCGGCGGCGGCATTCTGGCGCATGCCGATGGACCGGCGGCCGGCGTGGCTGAACTGCGCGCCGCCTGGGATGCGGCGATCGCCGGCAAATCCGCCCGGGCCCTGCCATGACCGCGACGCGTCTTCCCGATGGTCCGCTGGTGGCTTTTTACGGCGACGATTACACTGGCTCGTCCGCGGCGATGGAGGCCTTGGCCTTTGCGGGGTTGCAGACCATCCTGTTTCTGGAGATGCCGACGCCGCAACGTCTCGCCGCATCGGCGCATTTTCGCGGCATCGGCATTGCCGGTGTAGCCCGATCGCAGAACAACGAATGGATGGACCGGAACTTGCCGGAAATATTCGGCACATTGGCCGGCATCGGCGCGCCGATCTCGCATTACAAGGTCTGCTCGACCTTCGATTCCGCGCCGCATGTCGGCTCGATCGGACGGGCGATCGATCTCGCCACGCCTTTGCTCGGCGGGCCATGGCACCCCATGGTCGTGGCATCCCCCGCGATGGGGCGCTATCAGGCCTTCGGCAATCTGTTTGCAAGCGTGCACGGCGTCGGCCACCGCCTCGACCGGCATCCGACCATGTCGCGCCATCCGGTGACGCCGATGGACGAGGCCGATCTCGGCCGTCATCTCGCCCGCCAGACTAAAAAGTCGATCGGCCTGGTTGATTTTGTGGCGATGACGACCGGCAGAGCGGACGACGCCCTCGACAAGCAGCAAGCGAACGGCGCGGAGATCATCTCGCTCGATGTGATCGATCAGCGAACCCTGATCGAGGCTGGCCGGTTGATCTGGGAGCATCGCGGCGAGCGGCTGTTCGCGGTCGGCTCGCAAGGCGTCGAGCAGGCCCTGGTGGCCTATTGGCAATCGCAGGGCCTGATTCCGGATGCCAGGCCGTCGACAGTTCTCGCGCCGGTGAAACGCCTCGCCTGCGTCTCGGGTTCATGTTCGCCGGTGACCGCGGAGCAAATCGCGCATGCCTCGAACCATGGATTCGACGTGGTGCGCCTGGATACCTCGCGCGCGGTCGATCCGGTGGAATGGGCCAAGGAAGTCGGCCGCGGCGCCGAGCGTGGACTGGAAGCGCTGTCGGCTGGACGAGACCCGCTGCTGATCACGGCCAGCGGCCCCGACGACCCCGTGATCGACAGCCTCAAGACGCTGGCTGCGGCCAGCGGGACTTCCATGGCGGATATCAACGACCGTATCGGGGCCGGCCTCGGCCGTGCGCTCGATCGTATCCTGCAATCGGCCCGGCTTGAGAGGGCTGTCATCGCCGGCGGCGACACGTCCGGCCACGCCGTTCGCGAAATGGGAATCTACGCCTTGACGGCGATAGCCCCATTGGCCTCCGGCGCGCCACTGTGCCGCGCTTCCGCCGAGCGCGAACACGCGGCGATCGAGATCGCACTGAAAGGCGGACAGGTCGGCGGAGTCGATCTGTTTAGCGTCGCCAGAGACGGCCATCAAGGCAGGTAATGATTTCAACCGAACCGGATGTGGCGTCCTGTCACTTTGGTTCATCGACCCAGACGTCGCTTTGCTTGATGCGCTTGATTAGCTCCTGGGGATCGAACTTTCGAAAGTTCGACGGAATCTCGAACAGGCTTGCGGCTTGCGGTTCGTTCCGGATGTTTTCCGCGGTGACGGTGACGCCATCTTCGGTGCGTATCCGCAGCGGGAACTGCAGGTCGGGATCGATCCATCCAACCATTTCCCGGTCATCCGGCAGCCTTGCCCGAAAGGCGATCGTGTCGCGTCCCGCGATCGTCTCCTGACCGATCCTCTCGCAGCGCCATGGGTTCTGGATCGCCACGCCGGCAAGCTCCGCCATGATCTGCCATTGCCGGCATGGATCCGCCGGATCGACGCGGACGAACAGCCGGGTCAACCGGCTCGACTGCCGCGCGTCCATGAAGGTGCGGTCGGCGGGTCGGGCAAAATAGGCTGTGGGCTTTGCCCCATCGATGAGAAAGAAGCCGCCGGCAAAGTCCGGCACCTCGATCCGCACCTTGTTGTCGAAGACGCGAAGCTTCCCGGCCGGCGATACCGCCCCGCCCGCAGTTCGAACCATGGCTAGATCGGCCAGGAACTGCTGTGCCTGCGCCGGAGCGCAGCCCCATGCAAGCGCAACGACCAGGCCGAGAAGGCCCAGCCGGCATCGCACGATGATCGGGCTCCTGGTCATCGCAACCATCCATGATGTGTGTTGATAAAAAAGCAGCGCCGGCCGAGCCATCGGACTCGGTCGGCACCGTCACAAGCGATCAGATCACAACCAGGTTGCGATGGCTCCGTCGATCAGTCGACAAAGGACACCGAGACCGGATGATCGAAGTCGAACGCATCGAACAGATCGGAGAGCGCCGGCGAGTTGGTCGGCACATACGGATTGTTGTTCTTCACCGTGGGGTTGGGAAGATTGTCACGGCTGCGGCTGGTGAGCGGCTGGAGCTTCCAGTTACGCTCGATGAATTTCAGCAGCGAAACGTGGTCAGCATAGCCGTGGTTGACCTTTCCACCCGTCGAATAGGGCGAAAGGATCAGCGTCGGGATACGCGGTCCGTCGCCGAAGAAGTCGAGCGGCTGGACGTAGCCCGAGTCCCAGTAACCGCCGGCCTCGTCCCAGGTGATGAACACCGCGGTCTCGGCCTTGAGCTTGGGATTGGCGTCGAGCGCCGCGAGGACGTTCAACGTATAGGCTTCGAACAGATCGACCTTCGAGCTCTGCGGATGACCATCGAGCAGACCATCGGGCTTGCCGAACGATACCGAGGGCAAGCTGTTGTTCTGGATCGACGTGATCAGGTCCGCGGTATCCTTGACATGGGCCGCCCGGACCGTCGGGTTGGCCATGATCGACTTGGCGTACTGGAACGGATTGCAGATCTGGCAATAAGCCACACCCAGAGCATGAGCCGGATCGGTCAGCGCCGCCGCACCCAGGTTCGGGCTGGTCGGGTTGGCCGCAACCGCCGCATTCGAGAGCGCCACGGCGTCGTTATAGGCGCCGCCGTAGTAGGCCCACGAGATCTGCTTCGCGATCAAGGCATCGCCGATGGTCTTGACCGGCGACGGCGGAAGCGTGCTTCCTCCCGCCAACGCGCCGTTCGGCAGGTAGCCGGGATTGACGTTGTTGAGCATGTAATAATGGCGGGGCTGGCAATTCGGCTCCGCGGCGTAAGGCAGATGCTCGATATAGCTGACGATCGGCTGCACGCCGGGCTGGAACACGTCGGCGCAGGCGGCGAAGTTGCCGTCCACGGTGTACTGATTGACGGTGCCGGCCTTCGGGTTCGGGTTGGCGATCACGGTTGTGGGCGGCGTGGTGGCGCTGCCGTTGCCGTCGCTCCAGAAACCGGCGTCGCCGGTGCCGAGCATGAAGTGGTTGGCACCGGTGCCGCCCTGGAACGACTGGTGGAAATTGTCGCTCAGGGTGAAACGGTCAGCCAGCATCTTCAGAACCGGAGCCTGCTCTTGCTCCGCATTGTAGAAGCCCATCGAGTTGCCCTGGCTCTTGTT
The DNA here is from genome assembly GCA_028290765.1 of Tardiphaga sp. The sequence continues at coordinate 3,635 of JAQGJF010000846.1, read as the reverse complement.
CGAAGCCGAGTAGGTCGCCATCACGAAGGGGAAGAGATCGCTTTTGCAGCCGGCGGGATTGTCCTTTGTCGCATTGGCGACGCTGCAATCCTGCTGCTGCCAGGCCTGGAAGAAACGGTGGGTGGTGTCACCGGTATAGTCGTCGTCGCTCAGGTTGGGACCCTGCAACGGATACGGACCAGCCAGGGTGCCGGCGCCGGGAACTCGGGTATCGAGCGAGTTGACCGGCAGCGTGGTGGCGCCGGTGGTCAGGATATCGAGGTCAGCCGGATCCATGTCCTTTTCGACGCTGGCTTCGGCAATGGTCTTGAACGGCGGCGCCGTATCGCTCGACGTGGTCGGCGTGCCGGCCGTGTTGGGCTGCGGCATCGCGTTGGTCGCGCTGTAGGGGAACTTGGCGGCATTCGGAGCGCCGAGGTAATAAGCCGGCTGGCCGGCTACGGAGAACTGCTGCGCCTGCGCGAAGTTCGGGCCCGGCGATCCGTCCTCGTTGACGATGCCCTTAGAGAGTAGATTGGAAATCGTCTGATTCTTGCCCTTCGGCCGATAGACGCCGAATGTGTGGTCGAGACCACGGTTCTCGCCGATCAGAATGATGACGTGCTTGATCGGGGTTTCGGTCTTCACCGCATGCGCGGCATCGTTGTTGCCGTGATCGCCGTTATTGCCGTTATTATGGTCGTTGTGATCGTTGTCGTTGTGACCATTGTTGTTGTGATCGTTGTTACTCTGGTCGTGATGCGAGTGTTTGCGTTTATCCCAGTTGCTCCGGCCCCATTCGGCGCCGTAGCTGGCGGTCGCAATCGCGAGCGTCGAGACGATACACAACGCGGTTGTCGCACGCCATTTTGTTTTTAATTTGATCGGTTTCATTGTCGACTCCAGAAGCGTTAAAGTTCGCATCGCGTATGTAGTCGTCGAACATGACGCTTACGTTTCGATGCTGTGAAGCGCGATGAAATATTTAGAACCATCCCAAAAAATTATTCGTTCGTAAGAAATCCAAACGTGATCGCGCATCATCCGCATCGCTCACGCGACGCAATGCATCATCAAATTCAGAATATCTGTTGTAAGAATCAGCGCGCGGTGCGCTTCGCCTGCAGGACCTGACGCAGCGCTGCATAATGCGCGTCGTGAACTTCCGGATTGAACAGCGACCACGGCGCGGCGCCCGCCAAAACCGCCGGTACCGCGGCCACCATCAGATAACGGTAGTTCTTGTAGTCGGCGGCCGCTTCGGAAAAGCGGCCTTCGGTGGCGGCCATCTCGATCCGGCGCAATGTGAGAACCAGATCCTTGAGCGCGGTTCGCGCGAGCGCGCGTTCCGGCCCGCCGCCGGCGACATTGGTGTTCTTTCGATCGGGATAGCGTTCGGTCAATTCGCGCAATTCGCTGCCGATCGTGTCGACCGCCAGCGCGATGATCGTGGTGTCCTTTGCCGAGATCGCCGTTCCAAGCACGAGCGTGAAATCGTTGACCTCCTTGATCACGGCGCCGGCACCGTCGCGCTCATAAGGCTGCACGCCATCGCCGACCGCGGTGAGATAGGCGACCAGGTCGCGACGATCCTGCGCCGACAGGCCGAGATCGAACACGCGGTCGAAATGCGCCACCACCTGATCGTAGCTGTCATAGCGGCCGTCGTGAAAATACGGCGCGTTGAAATCCGCGTTGCGCAGCGTCGGCGTCTTGAACAGGCCGCCGGAGCCGACATCGTGCTGCTGGTGATCGACGAACGCAGCCGACGGGACATGGCAACCGGCGCAGCTCAGGCGCGGATCATGCGGGAACGGCTTTACGAACAGCGCCTCGCCGCGCCGTTCCGCATCGCTCACCTGCCCCGCCAGATGCCCGGCGGGCCCGAGACTGGGATTGGGCAGAAAATCGATGTCGTTGATATAGGCGACGATGGCGTCGACGATCTCGGGCGACGGCTCGGGACCTGCAAATTCGCCGACGATCACGTTGCGGACGAAATCCCGCAGCGACGCCGTCCGGCCGTCATGGCCATAGGGAGCCAGATAGCGCGCGCCGCGCAGGCTCGGAATTCGCACCGGATCGAGCACGAAATTGTCGGCCTTCGGATTGAACAAGGGACCGGTGGTGTCGAAGTTGCCGGGACGCGTCGACATCTTCGGAATGAAGAATTTGGCGTTGCCGGCGCCGTTGACGTGGCAGGTGCTGCAGCTCATGCCGGCCTGACGCGCCACGCTGCCGAGGATTCCCGGCGAGCTGAAGGCGAGATTGCCCAGATTGATCATATGGGACTTGCCGCCTGCGCCCGCCTCGGAACGGAATACCTCGCGCGGCTTGTCGAGCGCATCCTCGTTGAGTTCGGTCCTGGCGGGCAGCGCCGTCTGGTCGCCGTCGACCGGAAAGGCTGCGACAGACCCGTGAAATCCGATCACGAGGCTTCCGAACGCAATGGCAGCAATCCAGGATCTTCGGATTCTTCCCCGACTCATCATCGCGACGCCGCCTCCAGCGTCGGCCGCTGCAGACCGAGCCTGGTCGACGCGCCTTGCAGCGCGACAACCAGTTCCTCGCTGGCACGGCGCAACTTCGGAATGTCGACATGCTGCAGATCGGCCACCGCCACGAGCCTCTCGAGTTCCCCGATCCTTCCGTTCACAGCATCGGCAAGCTTTCGGTCGGCGGACGCCAGCGCTTCGGCAAAAATGGTTCGATAAGCGAACCGGATGCCGGCGACATTGTTGCGCATGTCGTCGAGCGACGTCCCGCTGATGCGGGATTCTCCGCCGTCGGCCTTGCTCTCGCCCACCTCGTAGACGAGCCTTGTGGTGCCATCCAGCAGCCCCTGCGCCGTGAGCGGCATATTATGAAGCTTGCCGTGAAGGTCGCTCAGATGATCGACGAGAGCATCGGTCTCGCTGTCGACGTCGGTGCGGCCGGCGCCAAAGAGTTTCGCCTCGATGGCGTGAAAGCCGGTATCCGCGTTCGGCCAGGCATCGATCTGCGCGTCGAGTTCGGGGACGAATCCGGCGGTAAAGACTTCCGACCGTTCCCAGCCCGCTCGGGCCGACAGCCACGCCTTCTTCGCGCCGGCCAGATCCTTGGCCGCGACGCTCGCGCGCAAATTGCGTGCGCCTGCAAGAGCCTGACCGATCCCCTCGATCATGTAGGACCGATAGCGTTCCGCCACTTCGTCGAGCGGCGCCGCATCGACGCGCTGCACGCCCAGCAACAGCACGACCAACAGCAGGCCTGCATTGAGGAACCGCGCGGAGAGTCCGGCGTTGAAGCAGCGCTGATCCATCATGTTTTTCAATCCCGGACCGTCATCGATCGCGTCAACCGGTGAGCGGCTCCGCCCGCTCAATATTGTCGGATTACTATGCGGTTTTGTGACGCAGCGGCGACGTACCGCAGTTTTCGTTACGCGGACTTACAAAAAATTTGGCGAACGAAACGCTTTTCGAAACCATCGAACGCGCGAATGACGATGAACCCGACAACGGATTTTTTTATGCGCCGCATCGTTCGGTCACAAAACCGATATGCATTTTTTTGCAAAGACGTGCCGACGGTCGCCAGGCGAACCGGCATCGTTTTCCCCGTTCGGGCCCAGCATGTTCGCCAACGTTGAATTTTTCGAATTTTTCGTACCGCTG
>JAQGJF010000831.1 GCA_028290765.1 Tardiphaga sp. | reverse complement strand
GCGTTGGGCCAGCACTTGTCATTTATCCAGAATTCGCCGCGATAGCGGCTGTCATTTTTCAGCGCATTCGACTGGTCGTATTGCGAGAGCGGCCGGAGATCGTTCGAGGCAATCACCTGCGAGCATTCGGGCAGGTTCGGACGAACGGACCAGGGTGTTTCGTTCCCTGTGAGTTCAAGTGCCGTGGCCATGACGGCAAGCAGCGTTCCGAACATCAGAGGCGACAGATAGGTGATCTTGTCCCACAAGCGCGACGAGTTGGTGACGCTGTCGACGAGTGACAGGATCGGGCGGCCGAGCGCGAGCAGCGCGAAAGGCAGGAAGACCGGCGGCCAGATAAAGAGACCGCTCCAGATCGCCGCCATCCCGAGCCATGAATCCGAGCCGAATTCAAGCAGTCCGACAATGTGAGGGAGAATCGCGCAACAGAAGTAGGCGACGACGGCGACGATGCAATAGCTGGTCACCCATCGCGAATCCAGCTTGCGCGTGTCGGTGATCTGGTGCGCCTTGTCGACCAGGGCTGCCACCAGGGTCTCGACGGTGTCCGTCGATTGAACCGGCAACGCATTCTCGAAGTGGAAAGCCCGGATTTGTTTCGGGAGATCGAGTTCAGGCGGCATTTGCGCCCCGTCGACGAGTAGGGGGATGAGCTCCTTTTCCTGACTGATCCCCGCGCGAATTTCGCGCGACAGCGTGTCGCGTTCGCCGGCGGCAGCCCTTTCCCGCAGGATGTCGAGCCACTTGCTGCCGACGACTGCAACGATCAGGTCGGCTTCCGATACCGCCCTGAAAAGCTTGCTTTCATAATTGTCGCCGACCTTGATATTGCCGGTATCGACGAAAACGTCGTCGAACCCGACCCTCTTCAACGCGTCTCTCAGCCTTTCGATGAAGGAATAGTCCAACGCTCCGCCGTCTTTGAGCGGGATATATGCGTCGTGACGGCGATAGGAAATAAATGCCCGAAAGCTGCGCCCCATGACCCTCGGCCTCACCCCAAGAGGGCAAGCCTAGCATCAACTTCCGGTAGACACACGCCAAATTGAAGCGCATGCCGTGCTGGACCCTACAGCCTTCGCAGCGCTACCGCTTCCACGACGTGATCGGCGCCCTTCTGCAGGATCAGCGTCGCGCGCGGCCGGGTCGGCAGGATGTTGTCTTCCAGATTGGCGAGATTGGTGCGGTCCCAGATCGCCAGCGCGGTCGCGGTGGCCTCGTCGTCCGACAGCGGCGCGTAGCGGTGGAAATAGGACCGCGGATCGTGGAACGCGGTGTCGCGCAGCGCCAGGAAGCGTTGCACATACCATTTGCGCAGCACCGGCTCCTCGGCGTCGATATAGACCGAGAAGTCGAAGAAGTCCGACACCACCGGCACCGCCTTGCCGTCGCGCGGCAGCCGGCCGGTCTGCAGCACGTTGACGCCCTCGACGATCAGGATGTCCGGCTGTTCGATCTCGATCCATTTGTTGGGGACGATGTCATAGGTCAGATGCGAATAGAGCGGCGCCCGCACCGGCGTCCGGCCGGACTTGATGTCGCTGAGAAACCCCAGCAGCGTCGGCAGGTCGTAACTTTCCGGAAAGCCCTTTTTCTGCATCAGGCCCTGCCGTTCCAGCACGGCATTGGGAAACAGAAAGCCGTCGGTCGTCACCAGGTCGACCTTGGGTTTCGGCGACCAGCGTGCCAGCAGCGCCTGCAGCACGCGCGCCGTGGTGGATTTGCCGACCGCGACCGATCCGGCCACGCCGATGATGAAGGGCACCTTGCGGTCCTCGATGCCGAGGAAGCGCCGCTGCGAGAAATACAGCCGGCGGGTCGCCTCGGTATGGATCGAGAGCAGCCGCGACAGCGGCAGATAGATGTCCTCGACCTCCTTGAGGTCGAGCCGGTCGTGCATCGAGCGCAGGGCCGCGATCTCCTCGGCCCCTAGCGTCATCGGCGTATCGTCGCGCAGCTTGGCCCATTGGGCGCGCGAAAAGATCCGGTAGGGATTATATTGAACCTGCTCCGCGCGCATATCCATCAGGACCCGCCTTCTACGCGCAATCGCGATTGCGCTTCACCTTTCAAAATGCTCCTAGTCGCGCTTGCGCGCGGCTTTCTCTTCCAGTCCCGACATCGTGGTGCGTGCCCCCAGGGCCGTCTCGACCTCTTCGAGCGCCACGCCACGCGATTTCAACAGCACCAGCAGGTGAAACAACAGATCGGCGCTTTCGGCGATCAGGTGATCGCGATCGTTCTCGACCGCGGCAATCACGGTTTCCACCGCTTCCTCGCCGAACTTCTTGGCGCAATGCTCCGCACCCTTGCTGAGCAGCTTGCTTGTATAGGACGCCTCTCCGCCCGTTGCCGCGCGGGCATCGATGGTGGCGGCAAGGTCGTGGATCGTAAAGCGGGCCATCCAGGCGCTTCCAGCATTGGGATCGGGATAACGGCTTAGAATATTGACAGAATTTGGCCTACGGGTCGAGCCGCATCGGCAGGCCCGCGCGGACCATGTGGTCCTTGGCCTGCCGTATGGTGAATTCGCCAAAGTGGAAGATCGACGCCGCCAGCACGGCGGTGGCATGGCCATTGCGGATGCCGTCGACCAGGTGATCGAGATTGCCG
>JAQGJF010000782.1 GCA_028290765.1 Tardiphaga sp. | reverse complement strand
GACCGCATCGGCATCGTCGGCCCGAACGATGCCGGCAAGACCACGCTGATCGAGAAGCAGACCGGCGGCAGCGAGCCCGATTCAGGCACCATCCGGCTCGGTGCCAACATCGAAATGGCGACGCTGGACCAGCACCGCGAAAGCCTCGATCCGAAATCGACGCTGGCCGATGCCCTGACCGGCGGCGGCAGCGACAATGTGATGGTGGGCGGCAAGCCGAAGCATGTCGTCAGCTACATGAAGGACTTTCTGTTCGCACAGGAGCAGATGCGCACGCCGCTGGAAGTGCTGTCCGGCGGCGAGCGCGGCCGGGTGATGCTGGCGCGTTCGCTGGCAAAGCCGTCCAATCTGCTGGTGCTGGACGAACCGACCAACGACCTCGACCTGGAAACCCTCGACGTTTTGGAGGAAATGCTCGGCGACTACGAAGGCACCGTGATCCTGATCAGCCATGACCGCGATTTCCTCGATCGCGTGGTCACATCCGTGATCGCGCCCGAAGGCGACGGCAAATGGGTCGAATATGCCGGCGGCTACACCGACATGCTGGCGCAGCGCGGCGCCGACCTGAAGCGAGAGGCCGTGACCGCCGCGGCAGCCGAGACCGCCAAAAACAAGAAAGCCGGCACGCCTTCGACATCGGCGAAGCGAAAACTCAATTTCAACGACAAGCACGCGCTGGAAACCCTGCCGAAGACCATCGCCAAGCTTCAGGCCGAGATCGCCAAACAGCAACGGCATCTCGACGATCCCAATCTGTACAAGAAAGATCGCAAGAAATTCGACACCGCCTCCGCGGCGCTCTCAACGGCACAAAAGGAACTTGAAGCCGCCGAAGAAAAGTGGCTCGATCTTGAAATGCTGCGCGAAGAAATCGAAAGCGCCTGACCGCAAAGGTTTGACCCCAGATGACCACATCCCTCGCCGCCCAGATCGCCCGCGACTACGGCACGCCGGCTTTGGTGATCGACATGGACCGGGTCGAGCGCAACATCGCGCGGATCCAGGCGGCCTGCGACGCCGCCGGCGTCGCCAACCGGCCGCATATCAAGACCCACAAGTCTCCGATGATCGCAAAATTGCAGATCGCCGCCGGTGCGAAGGGCATCACCTGCCAGAAACTCGGCGAAGCCGAGGTGATGGCGGATGCCGGGATCGACGACATCCTGATCAGCTACAATCTGATCGGGGAAGAGAAGATGGCGCGGCTCGGCGCGCTGCAGGCGAGAGCCACGATGACGGTGGCCGCCGACAATCCGACTGTGATCGCCGGACTGCCGCAGGCGGCCAGGATCTCCGGCCGGCCGCTGTCGGTGGTGGTCGAGTGCGATACTGGCCGCAAGCGCGCCGGCGTCGAAACGCCGGCCGAGGCCATTGAGCTGGCGCGCAGCATCGCGGCCTCGCCCGGTTTGAGTTTTGCCGGCTTCATGCTGTATCCGACTGAAACCGGCTGGGCGGACGCGCAACGATTTTACGACGAAGCGCTGGCCGGTGTCCGCGCTGCGGGACTGGAGCCGGCGATCGTCTCGACCGGCGGCACGCCGAACCTGAAAAACCTCGGCAAGTTGCGCGGCGCGACCGAGCATCGCCCCGGCACCTACATCTATAACGACCGCATGCAGGTTGCAGCCGGCGTCGCCGGCTGGGACGATTGTGCGCTCAATGTCTATGCGACGGTGGTCAGCCGCGCCGGCCCCGACCGCGGCATTCTGGATGCCGGCTCCAAGACGCTCACCTCCGACACCGGCGGGCTCGACGGCCATGGGCTGATCCTCGAACATCCGGAAGCCAGGATCGCGAAATTCGCCGAGGAGCACGGCTTCCTCGATCTCACCCGCAGCAACACCAGGCCCAACGTCGGCGACATCGTGCGGATCGTGCCGAACCACGTCTGCGTCGTCGTCAACATGGTCGACGAAGTGGTGATGGTGCGTGGCGACGAAATTTTGGGAACGCTGCCGGTCGCGGCGCGCGGGAAGCTGAAGTAGGTGGCAACCTTATGCTGGGGACTTGCCCTTCAGCCATTTCAGCACGCCTCTACCCGCCCCGGCGCCTGTGGCGAATGAAGCCTGCAGCAGGTAGCCGCCGGTCGGTGCTTCCCAATCCAGCATCTCCCCGGCGGCGAATACGCCGGGCAAACGTTCGATCATAAAGTCTGGATTGAGTTCGTCGAATGCAATCCCGCCGGCACTGGAGATGGCGCGCGCAATCGGTGCGACGCCGTTAAGCCTGACCGGCACCGCGTTGATCAATCCGGCCAAACTTGCCGGCGACAACGACGCCAATGTGGCCCCGGACGCCATGGCAGCCTCCTGCAACAGCCCGATAGCCGCCGGCGAAAGATGCGCCGCCTTGCGCAGAAAGGTCGACAGCGATTGCTTGCCGCGGGGCGCCTCCAGCCTGGCAACCAGTTCGGCTGCATCCGCATCGGGCCGCAGCCCGACCTGCAAGGTCGCCGCGCCATCGGCGATGATCGCCTCGCGCAATTGCGATGACAGCGCATACACCGCGCCGCCCTCGATACCGGTGCGCGTGATCATGGCCTCGCCGCGCACCGTGTGCGCCCCGAACGACAGTGCGATACCCTTCAGCGGCTGTCCCTCGAACCGGTCCTTGAAAAGGTCGGACCACGCGACCGTGAAACCACTATTCGCCGGCCGTAACGGCGAAACGACAACGCCTTTGGCGGTGAGCGTCTCGACCCAGGCACCGTCAGAACCAAGCCGCGGCCAACTGGCGCCGCCGAGCGCCAGCACGGTCGTTCGCGCATCGACCCCGCGCCGGCCGTCGGGCGTCGCCAACAACAGCCTTCCGTCATCGTCCCAGCCGGTCCAGCGATGGCGCAGCGCGAGTTGCACGCCGAGACCATCGAGCCGCCGCAGCCAAGCGCGCAACAAAGGCGACGCCTTGAACGCCTGCGGAAAAACCCGCCCGCTGGAGCCGACAAAGGTCGGCTGTCCCAACGCTTCACTCCAGGCGCGCAAGGTGCTCGGCGAAAACGCCTCGATCGCCGGCGCGAGATGCGGCATCGCCGCGCCATAGCGCGTCAGAAACGCCGGCAATGCTTCACTGTGCGTCAGATTGAGGCCGCCACGCCCTGCCATCAGAAACTTGCGGCCGGCCGACGGCATCGCATCGTAAATGGTGACGTGTGCACCGCCCTGCGCGATCACCTCGGCCGCCATCAGCCCGGCGGGTCCGGCGCCGATGACCGCGACTTCGGTTTGGATTTCGTCGGTCACGGGTACCCGCGTCGTTCAAAATGCGTAGCCCCGATGAGCGAAGCGACATCCGGGGTTTCATCTTCGCGGAACACCCCGCATGTCGCTACGCTCATGCGGGCTACAAGTCTCCGTCGAACTACAGCTTCACCCCGGCCTTGGCCGCGGCCTGTTCGACATATTTCTGGGTCTGCTGGAAGGCGCCTTCAAGCGCCTTGGCCTTCGACATGTCGCTGATCTCCGAAAAATGCGCTGCGATCGCGTCCGGCGTCCAGTCGGTTTCCGCGAGGCTCATGCCTTCGCTTTCCAGAATCCTGATCACCGCGAAGGATCCGGCGCCGGCCCCCATGATGGTGCGGGTCGGCGCGTTCTCGGCCAGCAGGAACAGTACCGCGGGGGTGATCGATTCGGGCTTCATCAGCGCCAGCACCTGCGGTGGAATCAAGCCTTCGGTCATGCGGGTGGCCGCGGTCGGCGAAATCATGTTGACGCGGATGTCGGTCTTGCGGCCCTCTTCCGCGAGCACATTCATAAGGCCGATCATGCCGGTCTTGGCGGCGCCGTAATTGGCCTGGCCGAAATTGCCGTAGAGGCCCGACGATGAGGTCGTCACCACGATGCGGCCGTAGTTGCGCTCGCGCATGCCGTCCCATACCGCCTTGCAGCAATAGAAGGTGCCGGTGAGATGCACGTCGAGCACCTTGGCAAAATCCGCCAGCTCCATCTTGCCGAACGACTTGTCGCGCAAAATGCCGGCATTGGCGCACAGCACGTCGACGCTGCCCCATTCGGCAACCGCGCGGTCCACCATCGCCTTGACCTGCTCGAAATTCGAGACGTCGGCGCCGTCGGCGATCGCGGTGCCGCCGGTCTTGCGGATTTCCTCGACCACGGTCTCGGCTGCCGTCAGCGATCCGCCGGTGCCGTCGCGCCCTCCGCCAAAATCATTGACCACGACCTTGGCGCCACGACTCGCCAGCCCCAACGCATGTGCACGCCCTAACCCATTGCCCGCGCCGGTGACGATGGCGACGCGTCCGTCAAATCTGATTGTCATGATGGCAGTCCCTGGAATTCAAGTAAAATAGATCAGGCCGATCCAGTCCGCGACCAGCGCCGGCCTGGCGCCGCCCTCGATTTCAACGACGACATTGGTCCGCGACTCGAGCACGTCGGCCCCGCGCAGTTTCGCCTCGACCAGCGTGAACCGACCGCGCAAGCGCGATCCAGCCCGCACCGGTGAAATGAAGCGCAGCCGGTCGAAACCGTAATTCACGCCACGAACCGCGCCCGCGATTTTCGGCAGCGCCTCGTAGGAAAACACCGAAAGCATCGACACCGTGAGAAAGCCGTGGGCGACCGTCGAGCCATATGGTGTTTCACGCGCGGCGCGGTCCGGATCGACATGGATAAACTGGTGGTCCTCAGTGACGTCGGCAAAAGCATCGATTCGCTTCTGATCCACCAAATGCCACGCCGATACGCCGACCTCGGTGCCCACCATCTTCATATAGGCCTCGCGTTCCACCGCAGGCCTGGTCAGTATCTCATTCATCGTTCAAATTCTCCACTGCTCCGGATGAGCGCAATGACTGCAATTCGGAAAAATCTTCTTCGCGAAATTCCACACCGCGCAACGCATCGCCATGATTATTATCATGTTCGAGGCGGCGCAGCTGCACCCGCCGTATCTTGCCTGAAATGGTCTTCGGCAGTTCGGTGACCAGTTCGATGCGCCGGATCCGCTTGAACGGCGCCAGCCTGACGTGCAGGTGACGAAAGATCGACAGCGCGGTGGCGGCCGATCGCTCGGTGCCCGCCACCAGCAGCACATAGGCCTTGGGAATGGCAAGCCGGATCGGATCGGGACTGGGCACCACTGCGGCTTCGGCGACTGCTTCGTGTTCGAGCAGGATGCTCTCCAGTTCGAACGGGCTGATGCGATAGTCGGACGATTTGAAGACGTCGTCGGAACGGCCGACGAAGGTGAGATAACCCTCGTCGTCGGCGAACACTACATCGCCGCTGCGGTAGAGCTCGCCATCGGCGCCGCTCAAGCTGCCGTCGTCGCCCTGATAACCCTGCATCAGGCCGGCAGGCCGCTGCGCGCCGAGCACGAGGCTGACCTCGCCTTCCGTGGTGGGACGGCCGTCGACGTCGGTGATCCGCACCTGATAGCCCGGCAATGGCCGGCCCATCGACCCGACCTTCACCTTCTGGCCCGGCGAGTTGCCGGCAAGCGCCGTGGTCTCGGTCTGGCCATAGCCATCGCGGATGGTCAGTCCCCATGCCGCGCGGACCTGATCGATAACCTCGGGATTGAGCGGCTCGCCGGCGCCGCAGACTTCGCGCAGCGAAACCTTGAAAGTCGCCAGTCTCTCCTGGATGAACAGCCGCCACACCGTCGGCGGCGCGCACAGCGTGGTGACGCCGCAGCGGGCGACGGTCGCCAGCAGTCCCTTGGCGTCGAACCGCGGCTGGTTGACCACGAACACCGTGGCACCGGCATTCCACGGCGCAAAGAAGCAACTCCAGGCGTGCTTGGCCCAGCCCGGCGAGGAGATGTTGAGATGGATATCGCCCGGCTGCAGCCCGAGCCAGTACATCGTCGACAGTCCGCCAACGGGATAGCTGCGCTGGCCGTGCCGCACCAGTTTCGGCTTTGCCGTGGTGCCGGAGGTGAAATACAGCAGCATCGGATCGTCGGCCTGGGTCAGGCCATCCGGCGTAAACGTCTCCGGGAAATCGGCCGCCTGCTCGAACGGCAGCCAGCCCTCGTGCTTGACCGAGGCACCCACCACGACGCGGATCAGGTCGCCGGCGCGCAGGCTGGCAAATTTGCCGACCTGGTCCTGCGATGCCACCACGATTTTGGCTTTGCCGCGATCGAGGCGATCCTGCAATTCGTCCGGCGTCAGCAAGGTGGTGGCGGGGATCACCACCACCCCAAGCTTCATCGACGCCAACATGGTTTCCCACAACGGCACCACATTGCCGAGCAACAGCAGCAGATGATCGCCGCGCTTCAACCCCTGTGCCCGCAGGAAATTCGCCATCTGATTGGAGCGGCGCGACAGCGCTTCGAACGACAATCTGGTTTCCCGATTGCTGCCGGCATCGACGATCCATAGCGCCGTGCGATCCTTGCTCGCCGGATCCCGGGCGAGTCCCGCGTCGAACCAGTCCAGCGCCCAGTTGAACGGAACCGGATCGGGCCAGCGGAAATCGGCGACCGCGCGGTCATAATCGGTGCGGTGCTTCAGCAGAAAGGCGCGCGCGTCCTGGAATGTCGTCATCGGGCCGATCCGTTACTTCCCCGTCAAATGCCTGATCTGATGAATGATGCCAGAAAAATCGACGCCGCCATGCCCGGATTTCTCGTAGGTCTCATAGATGCTTTCGGCATGGGCGCCGAGCGGGGTTACGGCGCCGGCCGCCTTGGCCGCCTCCTGCGACAGACGCAGATCCTTCAGCATCAGGGCGGCAGCGAAGCCGGGCTTGTACTCGTTGTTGGCGGGCGACGTCGGCAGCGGCCCCGGCACCGGGCAGTAGGTCGTGAGCGACCAGCACTGGCCCGACGAGGTCGAGGCCACGTCGAACAGCGCCTGATGCGACAGTCCGAGCTTTTCCGCCAGCGTGAACGCCTCGCACACCCCGATCATGGAGATGCCGAGGATCATGTTGTTGCAGATCTTGGCCGCCTGCCCTGCGCCGCCCTCGCCGCAATGTACGATCTTCTTGCCCATCGCTTCCAGGATCGGTTTTGCCGCGGCAAACGCCTTTTCGTCGCCTCCGGCCATGAAGGTGAGCGTCGCTCCCTTGGCGCCACCGGTGCCACCGGTGCCACCGGACACCGGCGCATCGACCGAAAGCACCGAGGCCTTGCCGGCAAGCGCATGCGCCTGCCGGGCACTTTCGACATCGATGGTCGAGCAGTCGATCATCAGCGCGCCTTTTGCGACCGACGGAATGATATCGCTCCACACCGAGACGACATGCTTGCCCGCGGGCAGCATGGTGATGACCACCTCCGCGCCCCTCACCGCTTCAGCCGCGCTGGCGGCGATCGCGGCACCATCGGCTTTGGCCTGATCGAGCGAGGTTTTGACCAGATCGAAGCCGACCACCTTGTGGCCTGCCTTGACCAGGTTGGCGGCCATCGGCCCGCCCATATTGCCGAGCCCGATGAATGCGACTGTCGTCATGTCCTGCTCTCCCTCCGGTCAGGAGTTCCTATTTGTATCTGATTTATTGAACACCAGTTCATCCGCGCCAAGCTCAGCGAAGTACGGCGCCATCATCTCCGGCGTGACGTCCTCGATCCGCGGCGGCGACCATTTTGGATTCCGGTCCTTGTCGATCACGGCCGCGCGCACGCCTTCGCGGAAATCGTCGCTGGAAAATACTTCCAGCGCGGCGCGATATTCACGCACCAGGCACTCCTGCAGCGAAGACGACACGCGCGCCAGCCGCAGCAGTTTTAGCGTAACCACCATGCCACGCGGCGATTTCTCGTTCAGTGTTTTGAGTGTCGCCAGCGCCAGCTCCGAGCCATCGCGATGCAGCGCCGCAAAAATGCCTTCCATCCGGTCATGCGCGAACCATTGGTCAATGCGCGGCTGAATCGCCGCAACAGGTCCGGCGGCCTCACCGGTCGCAAAGCCATTAATGGCGGCCTTCACGTCGGTCGAGTTCGCCGCCGCGCTGAGCCTGGTGAGCGCTTCGCGCAAAGCGGCAAGCTTAGCGGACGGCACCACCACATCGGCAAACCCCGCATAAACGGCATCGGGACCATTCATGGTTTGCCCGGAAAGGCCAAAGTAGGTGCCGATCTCCCCCGGCGCGCGCGACAGCAGCCAGGTGCCGCCCACATCCGGAAAGAAGCCGAGACCCACTTCCGGCATCGCAAGCTTGGTCCTGTCGGTGACGATCCGATGGCTGCCGTGCGCGGCAAGGCCGACGCCTCCGCCCATTACGATGCCATCCATGAAGGCCACATAGGGTTTTGCGAATTTCGCAATGCGGGCGTTGAGGATGTACTCCTCACGCCACAGGATCTTGCCGAGATCGCCCGCTACCCGCGAACTCTCATAGAGCGCGCGGATATCACCGCCGGCGCACAGGCCGCGCTCGCCCGCGCCTTCCAGCACAATCAGACCAACCGCCGGATCGGCCTCAAAACGGTCGAGCGCCTTGTCGATGTCGCGAAACATCTCCAGCGTGACGGCATTGATCGCCTTCGGCCGGTTGAGCCTGATGATACCGGCCGCGCCCTCGCGCCGCACGATCAGGTCGGGCTCCACGCTTTGCGATGCGGCGGACGCACTCATCGCGCGCCCTCGATCAGTTTTCGCGACACGATCAGCCGCATGATTTCGTTGGTGCCTTCGAGGATCTG
>JAQGJF010000753.1 GCA_028290765.1 Tardiphaga sp. | reverse complement strand
TCGGAGGTGAAATCGGTCTCGGGCGCGACGACGTTGGTGGCGCCGTTAGACTTGGTCGCGATCGGGTAGACCAGAAAGCCGTGGGTGGTCGAGATCGCCTCGTCGCCGGGGCCGAGATAGACATGGGCCAGCAGGTTGAGAATCTCGTCGGAGCCGGCGCCGCAGATGATGCGGTTGGGATCGAGCCCGAAGGCGCGGCCGATCGCCTCGCGCAGCACCTTTGAGGTGCCTTCCGGATAATCCTCCAGATGCGCCGCCGCCGCCTTGTAGACCTCGATCGCGCGCGGCGAGGGGCCGAACGGCGTTTCGTTGGCCGACAGCTTGAACACCTTGCGGCCGGGCTCGGCCACCGGGCTCTTGCCGGGGGTGTAGGGCGCAATATCGAGAATGCCGGGTTTCGGCACGGGGCGGGACATCGTCAACTCCAGATGATCAAGGCGTTTATTATCGCGGCGCGTCGTTCGGGGCCACCGTATAGCGGGTTGCGTGGCTGCCGACGAGGGCGGATGAGCGCACCGAGGCACCGGCCGCAATCAATGCCGATTTGATCGCCTCGAGGCTGCTCGGGCCCGTCACCGAGATCAGCAGCGCGGCGCCGTCAAAGGCGGTATCCGGCACGGCGACGATCTCGGCCAGCGGCGACAGCGCGCGGGCGACTTCGGCGTTCCAGCCCGATACCCGCACGCTCCACATCTCGACCTCGGTCACCATGGCGCTGTCGGCGACCCGCGAGACCACGAACACCGGCAGGGCCGCGGGATGGTCGGCGCGCTCGATGAAGGGCAGCCGCGCGATGATCTTCGGGGCGCCCGCGGCTTCGAGCTCGATCCACCATGGCGTGCGGCTCGAAATTGCGGAGACCAGCGCCAGATCGCCCTTCGACCGCGCCACGGCTTCGACCGCGGCGGCGGCGCTGAAATGCGCGACATAGGGCACGGTGAAGCCGAAATGAAACCGCGCCGAATCCCGCATCGCGGTCTCGTTCGACGCCACATCCGCATGCACCGAAAACGGCGCCTGCACATAGGTGAAGGTCGCGATGATGACGCGCCAGATGCTCTCGACCGTGTCGAGCGGCAGGATGCCGCGATGGCGCTGCACCAGGCGGCGCATCATGTCGGCTTCGCGGGCCGGCCGAAACGCCGAGCCGACCTCCTGGGTCTGCTTCACCGAAATCAGCCGGTCGATGATATCGCCGCGCCGCATCAGCAGGGTGTGGACCTGCTCGTCGATGGCGTCGATTTCTTTGCGCAGCTCCTGCAGCGAGGGCGGAGCGGGGGGCGCTTTGGACATGCGGAAAACCTGACGAAAGATAGAGCTCTAATTCGTTGCGAAGAGGGAAGCCCTCGTCCTCAGGGAGCGGGCGTCTTCGCCACATCTCGAAGGATCGGGGCTTGTTCTCCCCCATGGTTCGAGACGGCGCAAGAGCGGTCGCGTACCCCAGGGTTGCCCGGACGGCATCGCTAACGATCCGGTTTGGTTAACCCGATGCTTGCCTTGACGAAAAGGCCCCTCGGCACTAATATTAGACTATTCCGTGGTCATTTGAGCCGGCCGGCTTGCAGCCACGTTAAACAACTCGCTAAACAGGCCGGGGACACAATTGATGATCCCGGCCGAACCTGCGTTCAGGCCGGGTTTTTTATGGCCTGATTTCCGGTGGTTCTGCCTGCCGGAGGAGGTCGGTGTCAAAATGGTAAATGTGCGTTCGATAGCCAGTCCGGCGGTCCACAGCGAGGAACGTGCCCACGAGGCGGATCATCCGTCTTCGCTGATGGCGGTATTCGGGGCCAACCAGCCCTTGCGGCTCGATTGCGGCATCGATCTGGCGCCGTTCCAGATCGCCTACCAGACCTACGGCGAACTCAATGCCGATCGCTCCAACGCCATCCTGATCTGCCATGCGCTGACCGGAGATCAGCATGTCGCGAACGTGCACCCGGTGACCGGCAAGCCTGGCTGGTGGCAGACCCTGGTCGGCCCCGGCAAGGCGCTCGATACCGACCGCTACTTCATCGTCTGCGCCAACGTGATCGGCGGCTGCATGGGCACCACCGGGCCCGCCTCGACCAATCCGGCGACCGGTAAATTATGGGGACTGGATTTTCCGATCATCACCATTCCCGACATGGTGCGCGCCCAGGCGATGCTGATCGACCGCCTCGGCATCGAGACGCTGTTCTGCGTGGTCGGTGGATCGATGGGCGGCATGCAGGCGCTGCAATGGACCGCGGCCCATCCCACGCGGGTGTTCTCCGCGCTCGCGGTGGCCTGCAGCACGCGGCACTCGGCGCAGAACATCGCGTTTCACGAGCTCGGCCGCCAGGCGGTGATGGCCGATCCGGATTGGCGCGGCGGCCGCTATTTCGAGGAAGGCACCCATCCGCATCGCGGCCTCGGCGTGGCGCGGATGGCCGCGCATATCACCTATCTTTCGGACGCCGCGCTGCATCGCAAGTTCGGGCGACGGATGCAGGATCGCGACCTGCCGACCTTCTCGTTCGACGCCGACTTCCAGGTCGAGAGCTATCTGCGCTACCAAGGCTCGTCCTTTGTCGAACGTTTCGACGCCAACAGCTATCTCTATCTGACCCGGGCGATGGATTACTTCGATATCGCGGCCGATCATAACGGCGTGCTGGCGGAGGCGTTTCGCGGCACCAAGACGCGGTTCTGCGTGGTGTCGTTCACCAGCGACTGGCTGTTCCCGACCTCGGAATCTCGCGCGGTGGTGCACGCGCTCAACGCCGGCAGCGCGCGGGTGTCGTTCGCGGAGATCGAGACCGACCGCGGCCATGACGCGTTCCTGCTCGATGTTCCGGAATTTCTCGATATCGCGCGGGCCTTTCTGCACTCGGCGGGCGCCGTGCGCGGCCTGACCAGGGTCGGCGCCTAGCATGTCGGCGGAACAGCAGGTCCTGCCATTGGCGACCCCTGCGGCGCCGGGCGCCGGAGGCTATCGCGGCGATCATTTGCTGGTGGCGCAGATGATCGAGGGCGGCTCTCGGGTCCTCGATGTCGGTTGCGGCGACGGCGATCTGCTGCAGCTCTTGGAGAGCCGGGGCATCGACGGCCGCGGCATCGAACTGTCGCGCGAGGGCGTCAACCGCTGCGTCGCCAAGGGCCTCGCGGTGGTGCAGGGCGACGCCGATACCGACCTCGTCAACTATCCGGACGACGCCTTCGACTATGTGATCCTGTCGCAGACCCTGCAGGCGACGCGGCAGCCGCGCGTGGTGCTGGAAAATCTGTTGCGGATCGGGCGCCGCGCCATCGTGTCATTCCCGAATTTCGGCTTCTGGAAGATGCGGCTGCAGCTCCTGGTCGGCGGCCACATGCCGCGCACCGAAAACCTGCCGGCGACCTGGTACGACACGCCGAACATCCACTTCTGCACCATCAAGGATTTCGTGCAGCTCTGCGACGAGATCAACGTCAAGATGGAGCG
>JAQGJF010000206.1 GCA_028290765.1 Tardiphaga sp. | reverse complement strand
ATCTGAAAGGCAAGCGGGTTTCCACCGGATCTCCCGGCGGCGCCACCGAGGTGATGGCGTTCCGCGTCATCGAGGCCGCCGGCCTCGACAAGGACAACTCCATCGCCGAGGTCTGGAATCTGATCGTCACCGGCGACAAGATGAGCAACGACGACGCCTATGCGATCGTCAAGACGCTGGTGGAGAAGAAGGCCGATATCGTCGCCGTGCACAAGGAGGCCGAGAGCTTCTCGCTGGACAACCAGATCCAGATCCGCTCGCCGATCCCGTTCCATCCCGGCGCGCTGAAATATTTCAAAGAGAAAGGCGTCGGCGGCTGACCACGGATGGCGTGATCAACTGACGAGCGCGTCATCGTTTTGCCCATCGAAGGACCGTCCTGCATGACCGCTGCGACCCGCCTGCCCTCGCGACCGAACCGCCGCTCCGTCATCCTTGGCGGTGCCGCCGCGCTGGGCACCCTGCCGCTGTTGTCGCGGCGGGCGCGCGCCGAGCCATGGCCGACGCGTCCGGTGCGGTTCGTGGTGCCGTTCGCAGCCGGCGGCACCACCGACATCCTGGCGCGGGTGGTCGCCGCGAAAATATCCGAGGAATTCGGCCAGCAATTCATCGTCGAGAACAAGGCCGGCGCCGGCGGCAACATCGCTGCCGACTATGTCGCGAAGGCGGAGGCCGACGGCTACACCTTCGTGGTCGGCACGCCCGGCACCCACGCCATCAACCCGTTCGTGTTCAAGAACATGACCTATGACCCGGTCAAGGATATCGCGCCGGTCATCATCATCGCGCGGGTGCCGAACCTGTGTTCGGTCACCAACAACCTGCCGGTGAAGTCGGTCGCGGAACTGATCGCCTATGCGAAATCCAAGCCGGGCGAATTGTTCTACGGCACGCCCGGGCTCGGCAGCACCGCGCATGTTTCCACCGAGCTGTTCAAATCGATGACCGGCGTCGAGATCACCCATGTGACCTACAAGGGCAGCGCGCCGGCACTGACCGACCTGATCGCGGGCCGCGTCCATCTGATGATCGACAATCTGCCGGCGGCGCAGCCGTTCGCCGAGGCCAATTCGATCCGCGCGCTGGCGGTCTCGACCGCGACGCGGTGGCCGCTGCTGCCGGATCTGCCGACCATCGCCGAGGCCGGCGTGCCCGGCTACGAGGCCGCCTCCTGGTTCACCATCGGCGCGCCGGCCAGGACGCCGAAAGAGATCATCGACCGGCTCAATGCCAGCGTCGACAAGTTCATCAGGTCCGAGGACGGCATTGCGCGCTTGCGCAAGCTCGGCGCCGAGCCCGCCGGCGGATCGCCGCAGGACATGCAGGCCTATGTGCTGGCGGAAACCGAAAAATGGGGCAAGGTCGCCAAATTCGCCGGCATCAAGCCAGAGTGATCGGCGCGCGGAACGCCGCATTCATTAATGCGTCGTGGAGACGACACGGCATCATCATGCCTCTGACGACGACGACATGCGCCAATCGCGCGCCGACGCGCGTTACACCTGTAGCGCAGGCGAAAATTCTCCTGCAGTTACGGGAGCGGTTGCCTCAAGTCTTAATATTCCTTGCTCGCCATCATTCAAATTCTAGTCTCTGTTGATCGTTTAACCCTACTGGAGCATTCATGTGGATGCTCCGGAAAACTCCATAATTTGAACCGCCGCGTAAACGATGAAAGCCCGACAACCAAAGCGTTCAAGGGGGCGGCATTGAATCATATGAGTATCGAAGCGGGCATGCGTTCTGCGGCGTTCGGGCAGCGAAAGGTGACGCCCCGGGTCTGCATCGCCGACAACAAGACCCATCTGCGGACGTTTCTTGCCGACGTGCTCGAGGATCTCGGCTTCATCACCTGCGAATGCGCGAAGGCCGGCGAACTCGCCGCGATGCTGGACGCGCAACAGCCGGACCTCGTCATCCTGGGGCTGTCCTTCGACGGAATCGAGGCCGGCCGGATTCTGGAAATTCTCGCCGGAAAAAACTTTGCCGGCCAGGTCCTCGCTATCGGCCCGCGGGAATCGATCATGGTCCGGGCGGTCCGGCAGCTCGGCGAGGAATACGGAATTGCGATGCTGCCGCCCTTGCTGCCGCCGTTCGGCGCCGAAACGCTGCGTGCCAGCATCGCGGCGTTTCTTCCGGTCGAACCGCCCCCGAGCCCCGCAGTGGACGTCGCCGAGGCCCTTGCATCCGGCTGGCTTGAATTGTGGTACCAGCACAAGATCCATGCCCGGACCCTGATCCCCTGGGGCGCGGAGGCCCTGGTGCGGATGCGTCACCCGGCCTGGGGCGTGGTTCCCCCGGCCTACTTCATTCCCGACAACAAGGACCCGCATTTTCGCGGATTGTCGGAATTCGTGATCGGCCGCGTCATCGAGGATTGGCACTACCTGCTGGAGCAGCAAGGCCCGGTCGATCTGTCGATCAACCTGCCGGTTTCATTTCTCGAGGATCGTGCGGCAGTGGACGAGCTTTGCCGATGGATGCCCGCCCATCCGGCATTCGGAGGGCTGATCATCGAAATCAACGGCGCCGAGGCGCTCGGCAATCTGGATCTCGTGGTCGATGTGGCAAGGCAAGTGCGGCTGCACAATATCGCGGTCGCGCTCGACGGTCTCGGCGCGGACTGGCCCGCGCTGATGGATCTCAAGACGTTTCCGTTCGTCGAGCTGAAGGTCGACCGGCAATTCGTTACCGGATCCGCGGACGATCGGTTGAAGCAAACCGTATGCCGCCGGATCGTCGAACTGGCTCAGAGTTATGGCGCGCGTTCGCTGGCATCAGGCGTTGAGACCCGCGCCGATTTTCTCACCGCGAACGAGATCGGTTTCGATCTCGTTCAGGGCTATTTGTTCGGCAAGCCGATGGGCATCAAGAAATTTGCTCGCGCGGCCACGGCGCGTCCGCTCGCGATGTCCGGCTGAACCGGAGTCAGAGCGCAGCCGTCGTCCAATCTTTATTCGAACTTCATGTCCACGCATTTGGCGACGTCGGAACCCAGACCCGACGCGATGATGATGCAGCCGCGGACCTTCTGCGTGTTATTGTCGCTGGCCCACACCGCATAGCCACCGGTGCCGAAGAACGAATTGGTATTCGGCGGCTCGGTCTCGGTGGCGTCGAACGAATAGCTGGAGTCGGTTTCGAAAATACGGGGCTTTTTGACGCAGCCACCGTCGGTCTGGACGCTGAGGATTTCCTTGTTGTCGCGGGTCAGCGACAGGCTGACCGCGCAGCGGAAATATTCCGAGGTTTTGGTGTTGAACAGATAAGCGTAGGACCGGCAGGTCGCGGAGTTCAGCTTGCCCGCGCTCAGTCCCCGGCCGCAGGAAATCCGCTGGTTGTTGCTGAGCTTGAACTCATCCGCGGCCTGGACCGGCGCCGCCGCCATCATAAATAGTCCGACGCAAACCCCGATTTTCAATTTGATGGTCATCCGAATCATCCCCGTGGCCGGCATTAAGCTTGCGGACCTTAGATTGGAATTCGAAGATAGTCGTCAAGCCGGCTTCGGGGAATGACAAAGTCGCGAGCCGCTTTGTGTCATATTGACGGACGAACAGCGTTCGTGGTTTGTTCAAGACGTGAACGCTGCGCGCGACCGCGCCTGGGTGACTTGCCAAGAAGTAACCTTGCAAGAGGTGACCTTCCAAGAGTTGACCTGCCAAGAGGCACTCTATTGGGACAGAAACGTTTGGAGACTGCAGGATGACCAACTCATCGATCAAAACGCTGCTCGCCGCGACGGCGATGACCGCGCTGGCAACATCGGCTTTCGCGCAGGCCGCCGCACCCACGCCATGGGTGCTGGCGCCGGATACCGGCTATGCCTACGAGGCCAAGGGCAAGACCTTCACCTACAAGATGGGCACCAGCAACGCCAAGTTTCTGCTGAAGGGCGCCAAGAAGGTGCCGAACAACACGCTGTTCTTCATCGGCGAGAACGGACAACTCTTCATGCGGACCGGACCGTATCTGGAAGGCGACGGCAAGTTTTCGTTCGGGCCGGGGTGAAGAAGGTTGGTGCAAATGCGGTGCTCCAGCGTCTCGCGCTGATGCATAGCGCACCGCGTTTCCACAGGTCGTCCCGGCCTTGAGCCGGGACCCAGAACCCCTGGCCTCAGGGTTTTAAAAAGGCCTCTGCCGCACGGCCTAAAAGAGACGACACGGCGTATCGATTCCGGGGTCGCGCAAGAGCGCGCCCCGCATCACAGGCGTGAATTTGAGCGCTCTCGCTATCAACATTTACGCCAGGGGTTCTGGGTCCCGGCTCAAGGCCGGGACGACGCCGTAATACGGTTCAAGCGCCGAACCTAAAACGCCGCGGCCAGATCTTTCGCGCCCTGCAGCTGGCTGTTGCTGTCCATCCGGGCGTTGGTGACCGCCAGCAGCTTGGCGACGGTGTTGTGGCGGATCGCCACCGGGTTGCGCTCGTAGCCGCTGCGCTGGAAGAAATTCGAGGTCGGCACCTGCTCGCGCAGGGCCTGCGGCATCGTCACCATGTCGAGGCCGGTGCCGTCGCCGGTCAGATTCATCATTTCGAGCTCGGCGGCGGTGAGCGGGCGGGTATAGCCTTTTTCGCGCGCGAAAATCACCGAGGTCAGAAGCTTGTGGGTCTGCAACAGCGGGCCGACGTCGATATCCAGCACCATCGCATGCACGGCCCAGCCCTGCGGAGTGTCGGCGAGTTTTTCGTGCTGAGCCCATTCGTCCGGCACCGATCTGGCGAACGCCACCATGCGCTTGAGCACCGCGATCTTGTGATCCATCGCCTTGCGCGGCGCACCGGACAGCTGCGCCGCCTTGTCGGTCAGCGCCTTGAGCAGTTGATGACCCTGTTCGGCAACCAGTTCGACGCTGTTGGTGGTGAGCAACTGGTTGTAGCCGATCGCGGTGGAAATCGCCCGCGATCCCGGCCGCGAGCTCAGGCCCGACTGCATGTCGTGATTGCCGTTGCCGCCGGTCTCGAACGAATAGACCCGGACCGCTTGTTCCTTCGTCAGTCCCGACGCCAACGCGACGCGTGCGTAAACGCGCTTGAAATCGAGTTCGGCGACGGGGCGCTGCGGCGCGAATTGAAAATGCTCCGACGCGGCCTGCAGCAGATCGGCGACCACCGGAATGGCTTTGCGCTCGCGCGGCGGTTTTTCCGGCGGCGCCGGATCGACCGGTTTGCCCGGCCCCGAATAGAGCGGCGGCTGCGTCAGCACGTAGTCGTCGAGCGTGATGGTCTGGCGGTCGCGGCGCTTGGCGTTACGGCCGCGGCGCTTTTCCGAGATTGAACTCCAATAGGCGCCCGCCTCGGCATCGAACTCGGCGCGTGCCTCCTGATATTCGGCCAACTTGCGGCGGTACTCGGCGATCGCCTGCGGCGAGGCCTGCGCCATCGCATTGGCGACAGCGGGCGATATCGCAACGCTACCGCCGGCGAGCGCCGGCGGCACAATCAGGAACAGCGCAAGCGGGAAATATCGGGCGCAAAGGCGAATCGGATGTGGTCGCATCCGACCTGTTTAGCAAGCCTGCGGCGCAAGTCAGCCAGGAAAGTCAGACCATTGGCCGCACGAACGCGGGAGTTCCCGCTTACTCTTCCTTGGCGCCGCTCTGCTTGACGAGTTGCGACCATTTGGTCTCTTCCTTGTCGATGAAGGCGGCATATTCCTCCGGCGTCGAGGGCGTGATCTCGGTGCCGTCCTGAACCAGCTGCTTTTTCAACTCGTCGGACTTGAGCGCCGCGCGCAAGGTTTCGTTCAATTTGTCGATGATCGGGCGCGGTGTGCCGGCCGGCGCGACCAGCCCGTAATACAATGACGCATCGAAGCCGGGCAGGCCGGACTCGGCGATGGTCGGCACCTCCGGCAGCAGCGAGGTCCGGCTCTGGCTCGTCACCGCGAGCGCGCGCAGCGTGCCGGCGGTGACGTGGGGATGGCTGGCCGGGATCGGCGCGAAGGCCATCGGAATATGGCCGCCGAGCAGATCGGTCAGCGCCGGGCCGGTGCCCTTGTAGGGAATATGCACCAGCGTGATGCCGGCGGCGCGGGCAAAATATTCGCCGGTGATATGGCTGACCGTGCCGGTGCCGGCCGAGCCGAAATTGACCTTGCCCGGATTGGCCTTGGCATAGGCGATCAATTCGGCGACGGTCTTGACCGCGAAGGACGGATGCACCACCAGCGAATTCGGCGCGTTGCCGATCATGCCGATCGGGGCAAAACCCTTGCGCGGATCGTAGCCGGGATTTTTATAGAGCGAGGGGCCGATCGCGAGCGTGCCGGTGTAGCCCAGCATGATGGTGTAGCCGTCGGGATCGCTCTTCGCCACCGCCTTGGTGCCGACGGTACCGCCGGCGCCCGGCCGGTTTTCGACAACGACCTTCTCGCCCAACAGCTCGCCCATCTTGTCGGCAACGCCGCGCCCGACGATCGAGGTCGAGCCACCCGGTGCGAACGGAATCACCAGCGTGATCGGCCGGGTCGGATAGGTCTGTGCGTCAGCGCGACCAGAAATGCCGGGCAATGCCAGCAACAGCGCGCACAACAAGGCTTTCCCGAAATGCGTCACGGATCGTCCTCCCAGAAGTGGCTTTTATATTTATCGGCCGATTACCGGCATCGTCGCCGAAACAGGCGATATCCGCAAGCCGTGCCGAAATGTCCGTAAAGCACTTCCGGGCTATTTCCAGGCGAACACCGGCTGTTCCAGCTCGGCCACCCGGGTATGGCGGCCCGCCAGCACTTCGCGGAACTGGTAGATCAGGGCCGCGGTCGGGGCATGGATGAAATCGCCGCCGTGGCGAAAGCGGATCACGCGGCGCCGGCTTTCCGGAATGGCGATGAAGTCGAACGCGTCCGCATGCAGAATGTTTTCAAGCGTGATCCGGTGCACCGACGCCACCTCGTCCGGGCTGAGCGACAAGGCGGAGCTGTTCGCCGCCCACACCACCACCGGCGTGATCAGATAGCCCGACCGGGTCGGATAATCGTCGAGGATGCCGAGAACATCTTCCGGCGCCAGTCGCAAGCCGATTTCTTCATCGAGTTCACGCAGCGCCGCCGCGACCGGCGTTTCGCCCTCGTCGCACCGTCCGCCCGGAAGCGCCCACTGATTGCTGTGGGCGCGCAGGCCCGCGGCACGCAGCGTCAGCAGCAGCGCCGTTCCGCCACCGGGGCCGTCGGCTTTCGCCAGCGTGATGGCGACCGCGGCGCGCTTCAGCCCGGACGCCGTGTCGTCGGGGGGAAGACGCGGGAAAGCCGCACAGCGGCTTGCGATATGCGCCCGGGTGACATGGTTGAAAGCATGGCTCATCCGGTCAGACTACACCACCGGCGCCGCCCGCACTAGCGCATGCCCCGGCGAAGTGGAATCCGGTTCGCCGACAAGGACATGCGCCAACACCAGAATCTAAGGCGTTTCCCGATGATATTGGATCACTCGGTGATCCAATATCATCGGGAAACGCTGTAGCCAGCGGGCATCTGCTTTTGTATGAACAACCGGATCCGAACCCCGCCCGCTCTTCCCGCCCCCATCTCGACAACAAGGACGATGAATGTCGGATGCGATCAGCGCAGCCTTGAAAGCCGATGGCTGGACCATCATGGATGCTGACGGCTTCATCAATTTGGTTGGACCGCTGTGGCAGCGGATGAACGGCGCCGCTCCGGAATATGCCATCGTCGGGCAGGACAAGCACCGCAACCGCCGCGGCGTGGTTCAGGGCGGCCTGCTGATGACATTGGCGGATCGAACCTGCGGCATGAGCGCCCGGTTCCTGACCGGCAACGAAACGCTGGCGACGGTCCAGATGGATACGCATTTTGTCGATGCGGCGCGCATTG
>JAQGJF010000727.1 GCA_028290765.1 Tardiphaga sp. | reverse complement strand
GCCAAGGGCAAAAAAGCCAAGAAAGCTCCCAAGAAAGCTCCCAAGAAAATTCCCAAGAAAACTCCCAAGAAAACTTCGAGGACCAACAAGAAAGCTGCCAGGAAGTCCGGCGCGAAGAAGCACGCGGGCAAGAAGACTGCGAGGAAATCCGCCAAGAAAAAATCGAGGAAATCAAAACGCTAGGGAGAATACCGTGGCCAAGAAGGCAAGCAGGAAATCTGCCAAACGCGTCGGCCTCGGCGTCGGAACGAGTGGCAGGCCTTTACGCTTACGGGCAATGAATGGGTTGGTGTGCGTCATGTTATGCGAGCTGGATAGCTTCCCGAAACGGGATGGCAGGAGGCAATCGCCATGAAACCGCCCCCCATTCATTCCCCGCTGAATCGCGACCTGGATGCCGAAGCGACGGATGCCCTCGAAGCTGCACGTCTGATGCCGCCGGGGCCGGACAAGACGGACGCTCTGAAAAAGGCCGGGCTCTTGCGTAACGCTGCCGACATCAACGGGCTGTTCTTCGCAAGGCGCGGCAGGCCTCCCAAATAAAGCGCGGCCCCTGCGCCAGAGATCTCAGGCATCTCCGCGTCCATCGTCCGCATTAGCGGACGAGTTCAACGATCTGATCGGCCTTGTGCCGCTGATAGGCCAGGATGGCTCTGTTTGCCAACACGAGCCTGCTTCTTTCGCCGCGGCGCATCCGATCGGCGATGTCCGTCGTCAAAAAATCGGTCGCCTGCCTGTCCTGCCCGATCTCGCCGGTCTGCTGAAGATAGTTCCAGGCAATCTCGACGGATTGCTCCAGCAAGACGGCAAGCGAGTCAGTCAAGTCGCCAATTCCTTGCGAACAGCAGCGGCCGAATTGCCGACCTTGTCGACGGCCTTCTGCAATTGCTCCTTGGACACGCCAAGGGCCTTGCGCCAATGCCTGACCTCGAAAGCCGCGTGCATATTGATCTTGCTGCGGTCCGACGTGCCTTTCTTTTTCGGATCGTCCATCTTCCACCTCGTCATGGAATTCTGCTTTGTCAAACGAGATCGAGCGAACCTTGTTCCGTTACGGCCATCGCCGGCTCTTCCACAAGCGGGGGCGCACGCAGTGCGCCGAGGTCAATCAGCTGGTCGAAGCCGATGGTCGAGCGCCAAAGGGGTGCGAAATCAGCCGCGCAATCCGACTGGCGAGATCATAAAACGAGAAGGGACATGGCGGGTCTATGAGTTCGCCCACCAGATGGATGCGATCCTGTTCTGGCATCGCTTTCAAGGTCGCTGGTTGCGTGGGGATGAATTTCACTATCTTGAGGTGCCCCCGGGCTTGCCGCCACTAAAGGACCTTCCGCGCCATCCCTTCAGCAAGCAGAGCATCAGCTGCGAGCAAGAACCGACCTAAGAAACCCGCCACGCATTTCTGGGGACGGGATTTCGCCGAAGCAATTAGCTTTGAACCAAAGCACCATGTTCGACCGGTCCGGTCAAACGAAGTTCGAAGTATATTTTGCACGAGTACAGGCGGCCCCGGCACGTATGGGGCGCAGCCGAGGCCGCTGGCGCCGCCCACCGCGGCTTGGAGGTCGAGCAAATGGTCAGCGCCTGATAGATACGGTCGCAGAGAAAAAAGGTTCACTTGATGCGGTGCGACAAACCAAAAACCCGCCGCGCATTTCTGCGGACGGGTTTTGGCGAAGCAATTCACTTTGAACAAAACACCATGTTTGACTGGACCAGTCAAACGAGGTTCGAGGTATTTTTCCACAAAAGATCGACCGTCGATAGGATGGGTTTCGCTGGCGACCCGTGGCTCTCGTTCTGAATAGATCGCTATGATCTCAAAGTGGCTTCTTCAGTGCGTCGGCCGTCTTGTCGACGGCCTCCTTCGTGGCGTTCTTGGCGTCGCCGACGGCCTTTTGAACGTCGCCCTTCGCTTCTTGCGCCGCGCCATCGGCCCTCATCTTGTCTGAACCTACTGCGCCACCGATGCCCTGTTTGGCCTTGCCAATGGCTTCGTTGGCGATACCGGCCGCCTTGTCGGTAGTTCCGCTCATGAGCTTTCCAATTCGAGTTTGAGGATGGAGCAGTCCTAAGCACTGGACAGATCGTTTGTTCCTGCTGCGGCAGTGCTGGTGTCCTGACAATTTCGTGCCTGCGGAATCGGGTTTGCCCGAATGTGAAACTGACAATTCCAACAGGGCGTTTCAAGGCCGCCAGTTGCGACGGAAAAGGTTCATTCATGTTGGCAGCGCAGCATCTCGTCGCTGAAAAGCGAACTTCGAAACTGAAAAGATAAAACCCCTCTCGATGAAACCGGTCGCGAGAGATTCGGACTGCGGTCTTCCATTTCCGGGCTTCTACCGGGCGGCACGCCTGGTTCCAACACCTCGCCGCCCTTAACCACGGAACGTCGGGAAATAACCTGGGAGCAACGCAAAGCAGTCCCGGCGCGATCTCATCTTCTGGCAACGCCGTTAATACGCCTGCGGGGAATGCAGCGGTGCAAAGCCTCGGCCACGATACCGGCATCCTCGAGAAGCAATCCTGCGAGGGCCGATTCAGCTCCCGAAGGCGAAACGAATTCCCGGTGTAATGACCCAGGCCAGGGAAGCCAGACACCACCGCGAGCGTCAGATCTGAAGGGCGAGCGGGTCGCGGGTACATGGCCACCTCATTCGGCTTTATTTTACCGCTTTGAGTTGACCGTAGCCTTGCGCCGGCCGATCGATGGCCGCGGGCACCTCGGCGCGATCCATCGCGCGGAAGATGGCGTCAAGCGCCGCAGCAGCATCCGGCGGATGACTCGGCTGGCTGTGTTCGGCCAGGATCGTCTCGATCTCGACGAACACCTGAATCAGGACGTCGACATCTCTCATCAAAAATCCTCCCGGATGCCTTTGTAGAACGGATGCCGCAATTTGCCCTCGGCCGATTTGGCGCGGTACTCGATCTCGGCCAGCAGCGACGGCTCGACCCAGATGGCGCGGTGCGCGATCTTCCTGGCGTAGGGCTGGGTCTTGCGGACCAGCGGCGCGAGGCGGGCCTGCAGCTCGCGCGCAGACGTGTTGTCAAAACCGTTGTCGACCTTGCCGGCATAGATCAGGAAGAACGGAATGTCGCGCATCTGCTCATCGCAGCGGCGACGTAATTCTTGGGCGACGTCGGCCGAAACGTCTTCCGACCAGCCTGCGGCGGTATTAAAACCGATGACGCGAACCGGGTCCTTGTACTGTCCAATGAGCAGGTCGGCGATGACAGTTTCCAGATCGGTCTTCTCGGAATCGGCCCCTGGCCAGACGCGGCTATTGCGGCCCAGATCGTCCTCGACCTTGTAGATGCGATGCTTTGATCCGTTCCATTCGGAACGATCGACGGCGTCCAGCTCGACTTACGCACTACAAAAACTCCACGCCACAGAACCGGGATTCAAGCTTGGCGCGGGTGATTCGTTCGGGCTGCGGAACCTGTTTGCGCGTCCTGTGTTGATCGGGAAACCAGGGAGTACCAATCACATGAGCAAGGAAAATCCCGACGCCGATCCCCGCCGCCAGACCGACTGGAAATCCACCAAACAGAGCGACGAGCCGTGGAAGGGATCGACCGAGAAAGAGCAGAAACCCGGTAACGAAAAGCCCGATCTGGAAAAGTGGAAGGATACCCAAACCCACTGACGGGAGGCGACGATGGCGGTTAACAAGCCGGTAGGCGACAACGCGCGCAAGGGCGCGGTCAAGAAGCGGTCCCAGACCAAAACGAAGATGGCCGGTGCCAAGACCTGGACCAAGCGCGATACGACTTCCGGCGAGTTCATGGCCGTCAAAAAGAGCGGCAAGAAAAAGACCGCCAAGAAATTCAAAGGCGTGCGGCGGGAGAAGGCCTGACAAAGGGTATCGCGGGGAGCGAAGGGTGAGACGTCACAAGGCGGTTTGGACAGAGGAAGACAACGAGCGTCTGAAGGCCATGGTGGTGGCGGGCGTGTCGGTCGCGCGGGCAGCTGTTGCCTTCAGGCGGTCGCTCGTTTCAGTCCGCAACCAGGATCGAAAG
Organism: Tardiphaga sp.; assembly: GCA_028290765.1. Next base: position 517 of record JAQGJF010000727.1, on the reverse strand, counting down.
CTCGGGACCCCGTTTCCGCATGTCCGCGAAGTCCGACAGAAATATTCGGGCGCTTGGTCGAGTGATCCTCGCTGACGCGAGCTATTCGTAGGGCGGATCACGATCCGCCGCTGTGAATCGCCAAGGTGGCGGGTTACGCCAGCTCCAACCCGCCCTAGAGCCGGTCGCCTCATCGACCCGGCCGATAATACCGAACCGCTGGAGGCCGCGAGCGAGCATGTCGCAGGTGTCAATTGGAAATCCCCGGCTCTAGCCGGCGCGTTTTTGTTTGCCTGAGAAGAAACGGCCTCAGCCTCGGCGGAGAGCTGAGGCCGTCGAATGTGTGCCTTCGGGCAATTCTAGAAGACACGGGACTCCTAAGTTTCGGCATTGCCAGTTGTTCCCGGCGCAGCGGCCTACCTTGAATCCGCGAGTGGCCTATTTCGGCCATCTCGTAGCTCCTAGGGCGGATCACGATCCGCCGCTATGAATCGCCAAGAGGGCGGGTTACGCCGGAGCCTGTCATCGGGCCGCGCCT
>JAQGJF010000720.1 GCA_028290765.1 Tardiphaga sp. | reverse complement strand
GAAGCAGGCCGTTTCCGCTGCGCGATAAATGACATGAATGCGAGGAAAATCAAAGGGTTTCCGGCCCTGCGTCCCGCGTCCCGCGTTAAAGCGTCAACACAATTTTGCCAATATGTGCGCTGGTTTCCATCCGGCGGTGGGCATCAGCGGCCTTTTCCAGCGGGAAAGTGCTGTCCATCAAGGGTTTCACCTTGCCCTCGCGGAACAGGGGCAGAACCTTGGCCTCGATAGCGGCGACCATCGCGGCCTTGTCGGCATTGGTCCGGGGGCGGAGCGTCGATCCGGTGTGATGCAGGCGCTTCACCATCAGCTTGGCAAAATTAACGGTCGCCTTCGGTCCGCTGAGAACCGCGATCTGGACGATCCGGCCGTCGACGGCGGCGGCGTCATAATTGCGCTCGATGTAATCGCCGGCGACCATGTCGAGAATGACCTCGACGCCCGTTCCACCAGTGAAGGTCTTGACCTCGGCGACAAAATCCTCGGTCTTGTAGTTGATGGCGCGATCGGCGCCGAGCTTGAGGCAGGCCTCGGCCTTTTCCTGCGAGCCGACGGTAACGATCACCTTGGAACCGAAGGCCTTGGCCAACTGGATAGCCATGGTGCCGATGCCTGAGGACCCACCATGGATCAGGATCGTTTCGCCGGGCTGCAGCGCGCCGCGCTCGAACACATTGTGCCAGACCGTCATCAAAGTTTCCGGCGTGGCGCCGGCCTCATTGATCGACAGCGCGTCAGGTATCGCCATCGCCTGCGCGTCCGGTGCGATGGCGTATTGCGCGTAGCCCCCACCGGCGACCAGCGACATTACCTTATCGCCGATCTTGTGTTTGGAGACGCCCTCGCCGATGGCTGCCACCGTGCCGGCGACTTCGAGGCCGGGCAGGTCGCTGGCGCCGGGCGGCGGCGGATAACTGCCGGAGCGCTGCGCGACGTCGGGACGGTTGACGCCGGCGGCGGCCACCTTGATCAGGATTTCATGCGGCCCGGGCACCGGAACGCTGCGCGTTTCGGGCAGCAAGACCTCCGGTCCACCGGGTTTGCTGATACCGATGACGGTCATTTGCGCGGGCAGCTTTTCCATGATTTGTCCTTAGGCCGGCGGGCGGAAGTCGAGGCGACATCTGATTAGACAGTTTTGATCAGACAGCCTTTGATTAGACAGGCTTGGGAAGACTGGCAACCGCCTGAAATACCTTTGAGCACGCGACAAGGGCAGCAGCCATGGCCACCGAGGACGACGACCGACCGAGGAAAAAAATCAGCCACGAGATCGGGCAGGATTTGTCGCTGCTGTCGGTCGAGGAACTGGGCGAGCGCATCGCGCTGCTCACCTCCGAGATCGAGCGGCTGCAAACGGCGGCAACGAAGAAGCGTGCCAGCCGCGATGTCGCCGACCGGTTTTTCAAATCCTGAACTCGCTTTTCCGCAATGTTCACAGGGGCAGGGGCTTTGCCAGCCTGGTGCCGTGCCTTTTTGGATCATGGTCGGCCAGTGGCCGACATGGCAAACAAATGCTGAATAAATTCCCTCGTTTACGAGCAATTAAGCTTTCTCGATTATGACTTAAATCGTCCTTGTTTGGACACCGAGTGGCTCCTGTCCACTCTGTTTGACGCCTCCCTGTTATCAACTTCAAAGCCGCCGGAAACGGCGGCTCTTTTTTTGGCTTCTCTGGTTTCGTCACCCGACTGGAAACCATATTGAGTCTTTGCCAAAGCCGCCGCTGGACTCCCGGCCGCAAGCGCGCAATGATTTGTTCATCATATAAGCCGGTCTCGTGAAGCCGGCGGCGTAACCAGTGGCGTGAGGCGTTAACCATGTCGGATCGTATGCATAGCGAAACCGGTCTCGTTCAGTTCAGCGAGCGGCTTACCAGCTCCGCTGCGTTTGGCACCCTGTTCCGGGAAGGGATGGATCTCGTCGAAGAGACCGCCGCCTATCTCGATGGCGTCGGCCGTACCGAAGCCAAGGCGCTCGATCGTTCCGTCAGCCTGACCTACGCGACCGAAAGCATGCGGCTGACCACGCGGCTGATGCAGTTGGCCTCCTGGCTGCTGCTGCACCGCGCGGTGAAAGAAGGCGAGATGACGCTTTCCCAGGCCAATCGCGAAAAGACCAAGGTCAAGCTCAGCGCTGCCGACCCGGGCCCCGAGGAGATGCTTGAGAAGCTGCCGCAGCAATTGCAGGACCTGATCGCCCGATCCATGGGCCTGCAAGTCAAAGTCCGCCGCCTCGACGGCACCATCCATGCGCCGATGGCTGAACGCGCCTCGATCGGCAATCCGCTGGTGCCCCAGCTCAATCGGCTGAAGGCGGCTTTCGAGCGCTGACAGCCGGTTACCGTCCGGGCTATCGCCGGCGGCGGGCCAGACCGTACGCCGGGACGATCGAGACCATTCCCTAAGTCCAGTTCCCAATGCGGCTGTTGATGCGCTAAGTAATATCGGTTTCCGCGACGGGGGATCGAGATGGCGGCAGACATTCGCGCTTTGACCGGGGTTCGCGGCGTCGCCGCGGCCGTCATTGTTCTGTATCATTTTGGCGACGTGCAGCTCTATGGCGGTGGCAACATCGCCTATTACCGGATTCCGCACGGCTATCTGCCGGTGGACCTGTTTTTCATGCTCAGCGGCTACGTGATCGGGCTGACCTACAAGGACGCGTTCGGCTCCGGGAGCCTGCGGAACTTCGCGACCTTCATGCTCAAGCGCGTCGCGCGGCTCTACCCCGCTTATCTGGCGATCGGCCTGCTTTACGTCGCGAAAATCGCGGCCGGATTGTCCGGCCAGGACACGTTGTCGATGTTTTCGGCATCCGACATCGTCGGCAACCTGCTGATGATGACCGGTTGGGGACTTTATATCCATCCGCTGATGGGGGTTTCCTGGGCGGCCAGCGCGGAAATGGGCTCTTATTTGCTGGTGCCGCTGTTGATGCTGGTTACGATCCGGCGCAGTCCGCTGATATGCGGATTGACCGTCGTCGCCGCGCTGGCGGCGATCTACGCCGTCAGCATCAGTGGACGCGGCTCCAGCGGGCCGCTCGATGTGACAAACGGCAATTCATTCTATCCAATGCTGCGCGCAGTCGCCGGATTTACCCTGGGGCTGGCGATGTATCGCTTTGCCGACGTGATGGACCGGCTCTCGACGACAGCGCAGGATGTCATGTTGGCCGCTATCCTGATTGCGATCATCGTTACGGTCAGTCTGGCTGCCGGCGACCGGCTGCTCTATCTGCTGTTCATTCCGCTGGTCGCGGTGCTGTCGCGCGACGGCCGGTTGGCGCAGCTTCTGTTCGGAAATGCCCTGGTCTATCGGCTGGGGATCATCTCCTATTCGATCTACCTGCTCCACCCGCTGTTTCTGAGCTTCGCGGTCCGCGCCTGGCGTCACTTCGGCCAAACCGAAATCGCCTATCTCGTCGCCTCCGCGGTCTGCTTCATCGTGATCTGGCTGCTGTCGGAACTGAGCTATCGGCTCATTGAAATGCCGGGTCGCAAGGCCGTGGTCGACCTGTTCATCCCAAAACCGGAGCACGCGCCGTCCGCGCGAAGTGCGGCGCCCTGAAGCCCAATCGGAACGTCGGCTTCCGCTAATCGACTGGCTTGCGCTCGCGCCCCGGTGGGCCGGCAATCAAAATCAGCGAAAGGCTGGCCAGCAGCGCCGCCGAGATCACCGTAAACATCGCCAGCGCGCCATAGCCGCCGAGCAACGGCAGCAGCGTGATCGGCACCAGCGCCGATACCATGCGACCCAGTGCCCAGACGCCCGCGGTGGCCGAAGCGCGCACCGGTGTCGGTAAAAGTTCGGCGCCGTAGAGGCTGAGCACGGCGCTGTAGACGGCGCTGGCGAGGTTGAACACGATGCCGGCGACGATCAACGGCGTCAGCGCAGTGCCGATGGCGAACGCGATGCCCGTGACCACCATGGTGGCGGCGCACATCACCAGCGCCAGCCGCCGCGGGATCCGGTCGACGAAGGATGACGCCGCGGAAATGCCGATCGCCGGCCCGAACATCGTCAGTCCGGCGAATAAGAGGGAATCGCTGACGTGAAATCCCT
>JAQGJF010000695.1 GCA_028290765.1 Tardiphaga sp. | reverse complement strand
ATGGTCGGCATGCTCGGCCACGACGTGCCGCGCATCTTCATGCTGGTGTTCGGGCTGGGCAGCGCGCTCGCGGGATTGGCCGGCGTCATTGCCGGACCGGTGTTCGTGACGCAACCTTCCATGGCCGGGGTGTTCGGCCCGATCCTGTTTGTCGTGATCGTCGTCGGCGGGCTCGGCTCGCTGGGCGGCGCCTTCATCGCCTCGCTGCTGATCGCGCTGGTCCAGACCTTCGCGGTGGCGCTGAATGTCTCGATTGGCGACGTTATGGCAAGGTTCGGCGTCACGACCCCACCGCCGGTCATCAGCGAATTGTGGACGGTCACCATCGCGCAGATTGCGCCGGTGGTGCCATATCTGCTGATGGTGCTGCTGCTGATCTTCCGTCCCACCGGTCTGCTGGGGCGGCGGACGTGACGGTGCCGCGCGACATGTTCGCCGCCGGACGGCTCGGTCTACCCAGGGGCGCTACCGGTGCCTGGCTGACGTGGTTCGTCGCCGCGGGCGTGCTGATCCTGCTGCCGTCGATTTTCCGGACCGATTCCGCGGTCGCCGTGCTGTGCATCATCGGCGTCTCGATCGTCTTTGCACTGTCCTACAACATGCTGCTCGGGCAGACCGGACTGTTGTCGTTCGGACATGCGATCTTTTTTGGCCTGGGCGGCTTCTGCGCCATTCATGCCATGAACATGATCGCGGCCTCGCATGCGCATGTTCCCTTGCTGGCGGTGCCGCTGATCGGTGGATTGGGCGGGCTGTTCTTCGGCATCGTGTTCGGCTCGCTCGCCAGCAAGCGCGGCGGGACGATTTTTGCGATGATTTCCTTCGGGCTCGGCGAACTGGTATCGTCGGCGGCGCCCATTCTCAATAATTTCTTCGGTGGCGAAGCCGGGATCACCACCGACCGCTCGGCGCTGTACGCGCCGTTTGGAGTAACCTTCGGTCCGCAGATCCAGATCTATTACCTGATTGCCGGATGGTGCCTGGTCTCCGCCGCGGCGATGTATTTTGTCACCCGCACGCCTTTCGGCCAGATCATGCGGGCGGTGCGGGAAAACCCGGAGCGGCTGGAATTCATCGGCTGCAGCACCCGAAAGGTCCGCTTCACCGCCTTCATCCTGGCCGCGTTCTTCGCCGGCGTCGCCGGCGCGCTGGCCGCCATCAATTTCGAAATCATGACGGTCAGCAATGTCGGGGGCAACCAGTCGGCGATGGTGGTACTGATGACCTATATCGGCGGTATCGGCTACTTCGCCGGTCCGATCGTCGGCGCGGTGCTGATCACCTTGATGCAGGTGATGCTCTCCGACATGACGGCCGGGTGGCAAATGTACCTCGGCATTCTCTTTGTTCTTGTCGTGATGTATGCGCCCGGCGGCCTTGCCGCGCTGTTCGGTTCCGATGCCAGGGGTCTGCGCGGCTGGGACGCGTCGCGCCATGTCCTTCTGCTGGTTCCGATGCTGCTGGCGAGTTTGGGCGGCATCATCCTGATCGAACTCGGATACCAGGCCGGACTGAAGAGTTCGGAAGGGCCGATCCGGGTCTTGTTCGGCGTGCCGGTCAACGCCTTGTCACTCACCCCGTGGCTGTTGGCTTCGGCGCTGGTCGTCGCTGGACTGTTCGGCCTGCATTTTGCCAATGGTGCCTCCGGCAAGCCGTCTACGGTGCTTCGAGAGCAGACGGAGCTGCCGCATGGCTGACACAGCAGGTTCAGTGGCGCTGCGGCTCGATGATTTGCACAAGAGTTTCGGCCGCACCGACATTATTCGCGGCGTCACGCTCGATGTGAAGCAGGGCGAACGCCACGCCGTGATCGGTCCGAACGGGGCTGGAAAATCGACCATCTTCAATCTGGTCAGCGGACGGATGCGGCCGACGCGCGGAAAAATCTTCCTAGACCGGCAAACGATCGAGGGATTGGCGCCGTTCGAGATCAATCGCCTCGGCCTGTCGCGCAGTTTCCAGATCACCAATGTGTTTCCGAGGCTGAGCGTTTTCGAAAACATCCGCTGCGCGGTGCTGTGCGCGCGGGGCAAAGCATTCTCGCTGTGGCGCAATCTGGACGGCGCGCGGGAGATCAGCGAACGTTGCCGAGTTGTGCTCGACAGCATCGGTCTGGCCGATCGTCACAGGACCCTGGCGGAGTCGCTCACTTACGCGGAAATGCGGGCGCTCGAATTGGGGCTGACGATTGCCGGAGACGCCCGCGTGATCCTGCTCGATGAGCCGATGGCCGGAATGAGCCGGACCGAAGGGGCGAGGGCGCTCGAATTGATCCGGAAAATTTCGGTCGGCCGGACGCTGCTGCTGGTCGAGCACGACATGAATGTGGTGTTCGAGATCGCCGACCGGATTTCGGTGCTGGTCTACGGCCAGATCATCGCGACCGGAACGCCGGCCGAAATTCGTGCCAGTGCCGCGGTCCAGGAAGCCTATCTCGGCCAGGTCGCGCAGCGCGATGGGGGCGCCCCGTCATGAGTTCGGCGCCGGTCATTACCCAGGAGATCTCCGCTTCGGCCGCGCCGGCGTTGATGCGGGTGCGCGGCCTGCACGCGTTCTATGGCAAGAGCCATATCATCCAGGGTGTCGATCTGGATGTCGGAGCCGGCGAGATCGTCAGCGTGCTCGGCCGTAACGGCGTCGGCCGCTCGACCATGCTCAAGGCCATCATGGGCGACGTCGATGCCCGGGGATCGGTCACCTTCGATGGCCGGGAAATGGTCGGACTGCAGCCTTACGAGATTGCCCGCCGGGGACTTGGCTATGTTCCCGAGAATCGCGAGGTGTTCGCCGCACTCACGGTGCG
>JAQGJF010000694.1 GCA_028290765.1 Tardiphaga sp. | reverse complement strand
GCTGCTGGCCGGCCTGCAGACCATCTCGCCCGCGCTTTATGAGGCGGCGATGCTCGATGGCGCCACGTCATGGCAGCGCTTCCGCTACATCACGCTGCCGATGATGCTGCCGATCCTCGCCGTGGTGATGACCTTCTCGATCATCTTCACCTTCACCGACTTCCAGCTGGTCTACGCCATCACCCGCGGCGGACCGATCAACTCCACCCATCTGCTGGCGACCCTGGCGTTCCAGCGCGGCATTGCCGGCGGCGAGCTCGGCGAAGGCGCGGCCATCGCGGTCTCGATGATCCCGTTCCTCGTGTTCGCGACGCTGTTTTCCTATTTCGGCCTGGCGCGCCGCAAATGGCAGCAGGGAGAGAGCAATGACTGACGAAACCCTGGCGCGGCCGGTCGCGGTCGCGCGCAACTCGGCCAGCGCGGCGCCCGACATCATGCCGTGGGACACCAAGGTGCGGCGCACGGTGATGATCTATCTGCCGCTGTCCTGCTTCGTGCTGATCCTGCTGTTTCCGTTCTACTGGATGACCATCACCTCGTTCAAGCCGAACGCCGAACTGCTCGACTACAAGACGCATAATCCGTTCTGGATCTCTTCGCCGACGCTGGCGCATATCAAGCACCTGCTGTTCAACACCGCCTACCCGCATTGGCTGATGACGACGATGTTCGTGGCGATCGGCGCCACCTTCCTGTCGCTGTTCTCGAGCACGCTGGCGGCCTATGCGATCGAACGCCTGCGCTTCCGGGGCAGCCCCTATGTCGGGCTCGGAATCTACCTCGCCTATCTGGTGCCGCCGTCGATCCTGTTCATTCCGCTGGCGACCGTGGTGGTCCAGTTCGGGCTGTTCGACAGCCCGGTGGCGCTGATCCTGGTGTACCCGACCTTCCTGGTGCCGTTCTGCACCTGGCTGCTGATCGGCTATTTCAAGTCCATTCCCTATGAACTGGAGGAGTGCGCGCTGGTCGACGGCGCCACGCGGCTGCAGATCCTGCGGCGGATCACCTTGCCGCTCGCCATTCCAGGACTGATCTCGGCCGGCATCTTCAGCTTCACGCTGTCCTGGAACGAATTCATCTATGCGCTGGCCATCATCCAGAGCAGCGCCAACAAGACCGTGCCCGTGGCGATCCTGACCGAACTGGTGTCCGGCGACGTCTATCAATGGGGCGCGCTGATGGCCGGGTCCCTGCTCGGCTCGTTGCCGGTGGCGATTTTTTATTCGCTGTTTGTGGATTACTATGTGTCTTCGTTGACGGGGGCTGTGAAGGAGTGAAAACCCTCACATCGCCACGACACACTCGATTTCGATCAGCATCGCCGGATTCGGCAGCGACTGAACCACGCAGGTGGTTCGCGCCGGATAGGGCGGCGGGCCAAAGGCGACGGCATATAGTTCGTTCATCTTTTCGACATCGGACTGCCGCGTCAAAAGCACGTTGACCTTGCACAGGTTGCGGGGATCGGCGCCGGCCTCGGCAAAAACCCGCCCGAGATTGGAAATGACCGCCAGGAATTGCGCCTCGAATCCTTCGGCCAGGACGCCTTCGTCGGTGAAACCGGGTATACCCGACACGAACAGGAGATCACCGGTTCGAACCGCGTAGGACAATGGCGGCGTCTTCAGGCCGGCGGGCGGCAGATAGTGTTTGAGTGCAGTCATCGGCTTCCTCCGGCTCTGATGGTCATGGAGACGTTAAAGCCAATCCGTTGGTTATGGAAGTTCGTAGCCCGGATGAGCGCAGCGACATCCGGGGTGCAACAGGCCGATAGGTCCGCCCGGATATCGCTACGCTCATCCGGGCTACGAGGCTGAGTCTATCAAACGATGGCACTACCCCGGCTCCGACCTGACCGACCCGGCATCGATCCATACCTGCTGATCCTCGATGCGCACGGCATAACGCCGCAAATCCCGGCTCGGCCATCCCTTTGTGATCACCCCGTTACTCAAATCAAACGACGCCTGATGGCGCGGACAAAACAGCCGGCCATCGGCGACGCGGCCCCGGCTGAGATCGGCCTGTTCATGCGGGCACGCCCGCTCGAAGGCATGAACCCGATCACCGTCGCGCACCAAAATTAAATCGGTGCCCTCGACCTGCACGCAGATGATGTTGCGTTCCGCGAGGCGATCCAGCGAACAGGCGACGACCCATCGTTCCGGATCCGGACTAGCCGCCAAGATAGGCCCGCCGCACATGCTCGTTCTCGATCAAATCGGCGCCGGCGCCGGACAGCACGACGCGGCCGGCTTCCAGCAGATAGGCGTGGTCGCACATCTGCAGCGCCGCGAAGGCGTTTTGTTCGACCAGGAGCACCGTGGTGCCGGCGTCGCGGATCGAGCGGATGATGTCGAAGGTGCGCTCGACGATGTTGGGGGCAAGCCCGAGCGAGGGTTCGTCGAGCATGATCAGCCGCGGCCGCGACATCAGCGCCCGGCCGATCGCCAGCATCTGCTGTTCGCCGCCGCTGAGCGTCTGCGCCATCTGGCCCTGGCGCTCCTTCAAGATCGGAAACAGTTCGAACAGCCAAGCCAGTTGTTTTTCCCGCGCCTCATCGGTCAAATGCTGACCGCCGAGATCGAGATTTTCGCGCACGCTCATCTCGCCGAACAA
>JAQGJF010000687.1 GCA_028290765.1 Tardiphaga sp. | reverse complement strand
GGCTGCGGCGAACACCGTCAGGCTCTTGTCCTGCGCCAGCACGGGCGAATGGATCGATCCGAACAGGACGGTGAGGGCAACGAAAAATCCGGCAAGACGAGGCATTTGGGCGCTCCATGCGTGTTCGCGGCGGAATGTGCGCGCAAATCAGGCGTTGGTTGGAATGATGATGCGACGGGCGGAAGCGCCGTTCCGGCAATCCCGCGGACTTACGGTCCAACGGGATATCGCAAGGCGCAACAATAACAGGCTGACGGCGCGGGTAAAGGCCTGCAGCGGCCCTTTCGCCAGCGACCATTCGTCCGTCTCTGTTCGGACAGCATTGCCGCCGCGGAGATGTCCGCGGCGGCAGGGAGCCGGATCTATCCCGACGCGACGAGAGAAGAGGCGTGCGGGCGTCAGTCCACCGCGATCATGACGTCGGACGCCTTCACCACCACGATGACGGCACCCTTGGCCTTGATGCCGAGGTCGTCGACCGCTTCGTTGGTGATCGAGGACGTGACGATCTGCCCGCCGCCGATGTCGACCCGGACGTGCGAGGTGGTTGCGCCCTTTTTCACTTCGACGACGGTGCCCTTGATCTGGTTGCGTGCACTGATGCGCATGATGATTTCCCAATCGAATTGCGCGCGGCGGTGCGCGCTGGCAGGTGACCAAAATGTGAAATCGGGACCAACGTCCACGAGAAAGTCATGCGCTTACGGCGCCACGACGTCTCATCCTAGCGCATTTCGATGCTGCGGGGATAGGTGTTCAAGGCTGAAGCCAGGCTGCCTCGATCACGGTGCGGCGAGCACCTGGCGGCAGGCGGCCGGCAATTGGGCCAATGTCATCGGCGGCTTCGGTTTCGGCGGCGTGGCCGGCGGCTTCGGATGGAGCACCGAATCCTTGAACCAATAGGCCAGATCGCCGGCGCTGCAGCCTTCGCTGTCCGCCGGCGGCGGCTGCGCCTCGCATTCGCTATTGCCCGCCGGACACTTGATGCGGATGTGGAAGTGATAGTCGTGGCCGTACATCGGCCGCACCTTGGAAAGCCAGCCGCGGTCGCCCTTGGCGTCACGGCACAGCGCCTTCTTGATCGCGGCATTGACGAAGATGCGCTCCACGCTCGGCTCCTGCGCCGCGGCGCGGATCGCCGACAGATGGCCCGGCGTCCAGACATGCGGATCGATATCGAGCCGATCGGGGCGAACCATCATGACCGCCGAGATTTCCTCGCGCTCGTTGCGCGACAATTTCCGGTTCGGCATCGGCGTCAGCCAGATGTCGGCGTCGAGCCCGACCTGATGGCTGGCATGGCCGGTGATCATCGGGCCGCCGCGCGGCTGCGACATGTCGCCGACCAACAGCCCCGGCCATCCCGCGGCCTGGTGTACCTTGGCCGCCAAGCGCTCGAGCAGGGCGACCATTTCCGGATGCGCCCAGTTGCGGTTGCGCGACAGCCGCATCACCTGCCAGGTGTCGCCGTTGATCGGCAGCGCTTCGGCGCCGGCAATGCAGCCCTTGGCATAGAAGCCGATGACGCGCGTCGGCATCTTGGCCGGCAGGATCTTGCGGCCGAACAATTCCTTGGCGCCGATCTTCGGATCGTTGGGATTGGCCAGCGGCGGCAGCGGCTTGGGATCGACGCTGCCCTTGTCCTGCGCCAACGCGCCGGTGGCTGTGAGGGCGGCAACGGGCAACAGCAGCCACATGAGAATCAGGCGAGTGGTCATCGGGTCATTTTATAGCGCAGGAGGATGCGAATTCTTCAGGCAGCATTGTGATAACGCCCCACAATTTGGTGACCCGGCCGTCATGGACATTTCCCGAAAGCGAGGCGGTCGGCGCGAAGATTAGGATTAACCGCGACTATCGGCAACCGGCGCCTGCGCCAGTCTTTACAAGGCTTCGGTGGAAACGACATCATGGCCGTGGCTGATGGAGCGGGCAGGGGGACGCGATCGTGATACGACGTGCGGGACGACATGTGGGCGGCTGGCTGAGCGGGCTGATGGTTGCCGTTGCCGTCATCGTGCCGGGATCGGCGCGGGCGGACGTCGTGGTCCAGATCGACAAATCGTCCCAGCGCATGACGGTCAGTCTGAACGGCGCTGCGCGATACAATTGGCCGGTCTCGACCGGCCGCAGCGGCTACGGCACGCCGAGCGGCGAGTTTCGGCCGCAAACCATGGCGCGGCGCTGGTTCTCGCGGAAGTACTACAATTCGCCGATGCCGCACGCGATCTTCTTCTATTATGGCTTCGCCATTCACGGCACCACCGAATCTGGCGCGGCTCGGCGGCCCGGCCTCGCATGGCTGTGTCAGGTTGCATCCGTCCCATGCCGCGGCGTTGTTCGCCTGGTCCAGCACGACGGGCCGCGTAACACCCGAATCATGATCTCGAACTAACCCGCGGGCCGTGCCGATAACGGCGATTTGTTAGGGGACCGGTAACCCTGCCGATGATTGACGCAAATTCGTGCGGCCGGCTTGGTTTGACGGACATTGTCTCGGAACTTCGGAGGTATTGGGGTCCGATTGCCCCGTTTTACCCCCGCCGCAGCTACGAGTTGAATCGGGTGCCCGAAATTTGCGGCTCACGACCCCGATACTGCCTCTCAAATAGGCAATCCTAGCATACAAGGCCCGCCGCAATCCGGCCGAAATGGCCCGATCACAGGCGGGTGATACTGTTTTTTCAGACACTTGTTGGAAAACAGCCTCACGCAGAATGCGAGTGAGGCGTGCCAATGCCGAATGTTCGGCCACGAACACGGAAACGACTAAAGTCGCCGACGATCAAACGTATCAGGTCGCCAGGCCGGCCGGGGAAACCCGATCCGAAGCTTCCGATGCGCGGCCGCCAGGTCGACGCGGTCGGCGAGGTCGTGCGCAAGCGGGCCGAGGCCGAAGCCGCGATTGCCGACGCGCGCAAATCCCATGAACGGCTGCGCGAGGCGATCGACATCCTGCCGCAGGGCATCGTGTTTCTCGATGCCGAGGGGCGCTACATTCTCTGGAACAAGAAGTACGCGGAGATCTACAACCGCAGTTCCGACCTGTTCAAGCCCGGCGCCCGCCTTCAGGATACGATCCGGATCGGCGTCGAGCGCGGCGATTATCCCGAGGCGATCGGCCGCGAGGAAGAATGGATCGCCGAGCGGATTTCGAAGCTTTTTCATCCCGGCGAGCGGCATGAGCAAATTCTCGCCGATGGCCGCTGCGTCCTGATCGACGAGCGGCTGACTGGCGACGGCGGCATTATCGGCCTGCGCGTCGACATCACCGAACTGAAGCAGCGCGAGGCCTCGTTCCGATTGCTGTTCGACAGCAACCCGGTGCCCATGATCGTCTGCGCGCTCGACGACGAGCGCATCCTCAGCGTCAACGACGCGGCGATCAAGCATTACGGCTACACCAATTCCGAGTTCGAGATGCTGACGATCCGGCATCTGCAGGCGTTCGAATCCGATTTGCCGTGGGCCGGCGACCAGACCAGCGACGAACGGGCGGCGCGCACCTGGAAGCACGTCAAGGCCGACGGCTCGCTGATCGACCTCGCAATCTATTCGCGCCAGCTGGTGTATGGCGACGAGCCCGCGGTGCTGCTGGCGCTGATGGACATCACCGAGCGCAAACGCGCCGAGATGCGGCTCACCTTCATGGCCCATCATGACGGGTTGACCGGACTGCCGAACCGCAATTCGCTGCGCCAGCGTCTCGACGAGATGCTGACCCAGACCCGCCGCAGCTCGGAAAAGGTCGCGGTGCTGTTTCTCGGCCTCGACAATTTCAAGGCCGTCAATGACACGCTGGGCCATGGCGTCGGCGACAAGCTGCTGCGCGGTGTGGCCCGCCGGCTGCGATCCTCGCTACGCGAGGAAGACGCCATCGCGCGGCTGAGCTCCGACGAATTCGCGATCATCCAGAGCGGCATCACCCGTCCTGAAGACGTCGTCCTGCTCGCCAGACGGATGCTGGAGGCGATCGGCGAGCCCTATCTGTTGGATGGGCACTCGGTCATGATCGGTGCCAGCATCGGCATTGCGATGGCGCCCGGCGACGGCGAAGATTCGGAAAAATTGCTGAAGAACGCCGACATGGCGCTGTCGCGGGCGAAAAACGATTCGCGCGGCACTTTCAGCTTCTTCGAAGCGGGAATGGATGCGCGGGCGCAAACCAGGCGCAAGGTCGAGATCGATCTGCGGGCCGCGATTCAGAACGATGTGCTGCGGCCCTATTATCAGCCGCTGATCAACCTGGCGAGCGGCCGCATCTCTGGCTTCGAGGCGCTGGTGCGCTGGCCGCATACCTAACGAGGCATGATTTCACCGGCGGATTTCATTCCGGTGGCCGAGGACACCGGCCTGATCAACGCGCTGGGCGCCCAGATCCTGCGCCGCGCCTGCATGGACGCCGCCGGCTGGCCGGATGCGGTTCGCGTCGCGGTCAATCTGTCGCCGCTGCAGTTCCGGGTCGGCAATCTGTTGTCGATCGTGATGGATGCGCTGAAGCAATCCGGCCTGCCGGCGAAACGGCTGGAGCTCGAAATCACTGAGACGCTGCTCTTGGAAAAGAGCGAAGAGGTGCTGGCGACGCTGCATGCGCTGCGCGCGCTCGGCGTGCATATCTCGATGGACGATTTCGGCACCGGCTATTCGTCGCTGAGCTATCTGCGCAGCTTTCCGTTCGACAAGATCAAGATCGACCAGTCCTTTGTCCGCGACCTCGGCGCCAATCGCGACGCGCAGGCGATCGTGCGCTCGATCATCAGCCTCGGCATGGGCCTCGGCGTCACCATTACTGCGGAAGGTGTCGAGACCGAAGCCGAACTGAGCTGCCTGCGGGCCGAAGGCTGTCACGAGGCCCAGGGCTTTCTGTTCAGCAAGGCGCGGCCGAACCTGGAAATCGTTGAGCTGCTGCGAGCGCAGTGCGGCACGGATGGCGCTTCCATCGGTCCCGGCGTGACCCCACCGGCGCAGTTTTTGGTGGCGTGACGGGTCACTGCGAGCAAAGCCCGTAGGATGGGTTGAGCTCTTCGCGAAACCCATCAAGCGCTCCCGGTAGGGTGATGGGTTTCGCAAGGGGCTCAACCCATCCTACGAGGTCTAACGGCGGGACTGTTTACGCTTGTTCAGGTGATAGGTCAGCGCCAAAGCCACGCAATGGCGCAACGCCTCCTTGGGCACGTCATCGTCCGCGTTGAAGATGACGCTTCGGTTGCCGCCATAGGTCAGTTCCTTTGGATATAATTCCCGGAACGTCGCCACCAGGTCGGTCTGGCAATGCACGAACATGGCATATTGATCGGTGCCGGCCTTCATTTCGCCGATCCGAATCGTGCTGCCGCTTTTGGTCTCGGTGGTGAGATAGCTCGGCTGGCCCCATTTCAGGGTTTCCTCCAGCGTGCCGACGCCCTGCGTCGCTGCCGCCGTCTCCAGGATCAGGCGCCGAAGCGCCAGAAATTTGGGACGCAGGACTTTTGGGTAGGCGCCGAAGACCGCGCCGACCGCCGGATCGGCGAAGGCTAATCGCGGTTTTTGAATGGAGCTCTTTACTCTGCTGTTCATCGTGCGACATCTAATAATTCAGAGCAGGACCGATGGATTCGGAGATCAGGTGCCAGAATAGGAATGAAGTCGCGGAAGCGGCCGCCGATACCAGTTGCATATTGCTAATATCCACACAATGACGGGGAGCAGTCCCATGAGTCTCGATGCTGACGTGCCTGTCCTTGTGCCCCGCTATGCGCGTTTCCCACGCCGGCTGCGGGGAATTATGATCGACTGGATTTTCGCCATGGCCCTGCTGCTCGGCGCGCTGTTCGTCGCCGCCTCGGTGGGCAGCGATGATATTTCCCGCACGTTGGGGATCATGGTCGTCCTTGTTCTCGTCCTGTACGAGCCCGTCCTGGTGTCGTTGACGGGCGGCACATTGGGGCATTATTTCACAAATCTGCGCGTGGTGGACGGACGTCGCGGTGGCAATGTCAGCTTTCCAAAGGCCGTGGCCCGCCTCGCTCTGAAGAGCTTGCTTGGCTGGTATTCGTTTATCGTGATGACGGCGACCCGGCGCAACCAGGCCATGCACGATCTGCTGACACGATCGACCGTGGAAATCCGCGATCCGGCCAAGGCCCGTCCGCATCACTACATCACCGAACGCCCCGATTTCCAAAGCCCGGATATGCCGTCGCGGTGGCGGCGCTCGCTCGTCATTGGCGCCTATCTGTTGGTGGTGTTTGTTGTTGTCGTGGCCGCGACGGGCGCGCTGTCGCCTGCCTGCCTGCCTGCCTGCCTGCATCAACAACGGCAATTGCTCCGCGGTTGAAAGGCTTTTAAACCTCGCGCTGGCACTGATTTGGCTCGGAGTCAGCGCGGCATGTGTTGGATTCGGCTGGAGAGGCAGACTGCTGGGTGCGCGCAGAAGAACTTAACCCCGCACGAGCGAATGCCTCAGCCATCCACCTTCAGCGCGGCAATGAACGCTTCCTGCGGGATGTCGACCTTGCCGAACTGCCGCATCTTCTTCTTGCCTTCCTTCTGCTTCTCCAGAAGTTTGCGCTTGCGGGTGATGTCGCCGCCGTAGCACTTCGCGGTGACGTCCTTGCGCAGCGCGCGCACCGTCTCGCGGGCGATCACCTTGCCGCCGATCGCCGCCTGGATCGGAATCTGGAACATGTGCGGCGGGATCAGTTCCTTCATCTTCTCGACCATGGCGCGGCCGCGGCCTTCGGCACGGCCGCGATGCACCAGCATCGAGAGCGCGTCGACCGGCTCGTTGTTGACCAGGATCTGCATTTTCACGAGATCGGCCGGCTTGTAGTCGGTCAGATGATAGTCGAACGAGGCATAGCCCTTTGAGACCGATTTCAGGCGATCGTAGAAATCGAACACCACTTCGTTGAGCGGCAGCTCGTATTTCACCATCGCGCGGTTGCCGACGTAAGTGAGCTCCTTCTGGCTGCCGCGGCGCTCCTGGCACAGCTTTAAGACGCTGCCGAGATATTCGTCGGGGGTCAGAATCGTGGCCTCGATCCATGGCTCAT
>JAQGJF010000569.1 GCA_028290765.1 Tardiphaga sp. | reverse complement strand
AGCCAAAACACGCTCATTGCCATCGCTCCATTGTTCAATGATTGTTGAACTATCAGGCCAGGCACGCCGATGTCAATTGGTTCAATAAATATTGAACATTGCGACAGCTGGCGCGAACGGCTATGATTCGGGGTATGAGCCGTCAGCCTCTGCACCCTGGTCGCGACCAGATCGAACTCCCCGCGGTTTTGGATTGCCTCAGCGATCCGACCCGGCTTGCGATCGTCTATATCCTGGCCAAGCAGGAGAGCGGCGGCAACGAACTGCGCTGCGGCGACTTCAACGCGCTGAGCGGCAAGTCCAACCTCGCCTATCATTTTGCCAAGCTTCGCGAATCCGGGCTGATGCTGACCCGCGTGGTCGGCACCGCGCGGCTGATGCGGCTGCGCCGCGAGGATCTCGATTCGCGCTTTCCCGGGCTGCTCGACGCGGTGCTCGCATCGGCGACACGCGACGCCGAGCGGCTGCAGCTGGTCGAATGCGAGCTGGCCGCCGTCGCCGGCTAAGCCGATCTGCGAGCTAAGCTATTGTTTTGGATATTTTGGAGGCCCGGCCTGGATTTGAACCAGGATGAAGAGCGATGCACTGCTCCTGCGTAAACGTTCCGCCACCGGGCCACGCGCTGCATCTTGAAGGATCACGGGTCCGTGAGAAACCGTTAATTATGAATATCCCTAATCGAAGGTAGCTTGGCACCCACGGGCGATGGAACCCGCTCTGCCTCAGAGCGCAGGTCTCGCCACAAAAGTCATGCGCGATGGATTGTGGCCGATATTGACGGGCGCGCGGGTGGCGGAAAATCCTGCGGTCACGAGTTTCTTGACCATCTCGGCTTCGGTGTAGCGCTGCAGTCCGACTCGGCTGCGCAATTGGCGGTAGTCCGACAGCGCCGTGCGCGCCAGTCCGTACAGCGCATCGACCAGAAAACCGTGGCTGGCCGCGAACCGCAACAACGCGATGACATCCCGCCCCATCCCGACGTCGGGACGCAGGATGTCGCCGACCACGAGCCGTCCAGTCGGCTTCAGCAGTTTCTTGATCAACGTCAATGCGCCGTCGAGTTCTTCGGCCGTCATATATTGCGCGACCGAGTTCATCACCGCGAGATCGACCGACTGTTCCGGCATATGACGCAGTTCGTCCAGCGAACGCACCCTGATCTTGGTGTTGGGGGCAAACCGCGCGATCAGCCGGCCGCGAACGCCCGGTGCCGGCTCGGCCAGAAACAGCTTTGCGCAGGCCTCCGCCACCAGCCCCGCGGAGAGCGCCTCGCCGCAGGAATAGTCCAGCACGACCGCGTCCCTGGAGGAAATGTAGCCGACGATATCCCTGGCGATCAGCTCGAAATGCAGGTCGCGATGCAGCTTGCTGGCATAGATCGTATGCGTGGAATCGTAATAATCGATCCAGTCATCCATTGCAGTAGGATCCGACAAAAACGGGGGTTCCGGTGCAGGAACCGGGGCGTATATGATGCGTTAGAGTGTCCGGCGACCAGTGTCCATTGCCGTCAACCTCCGGTCCCCAACGTGGCCGGTTTCCTAACAGGAAGGTCCATCGTGAGCAAAGCCAAGTCCGACAAAGTGTCCCCCGAACTCGATACGCCGACCGATCTGCCGCAGGCCGCGGTGGACAAGATTTCGGCGTCGCTCAACGTGCTGCTGGCTGATGCCTTCGCGCTCTACCTGAAAACCAAGAATTTTCACTGGCACATCAGCGGCCGGCATTTCCGCGATTATCATCTGATGCTCGACGAGCAGTCGGACGCGATTTTCGCCACTACCGACGCCCTCGCCGAGCGGGTTCGCAAGCTCGGCGGCACCACGGTCCGTTCGATCGGCCAGATCAGCAAATTGCAGACCATCAAGGACAACAATGAGGACTATGTCCCGCCGCGCGAAATGCTGCGCGAATTGATGGAAGACAACAAGCACATGGCCGCCGCGTTGCGCAAAGCCCACAAGGTGGCCGACGAGCACGAGGATTCCGGCACCGCGGGACTGATCGAGACCTTCATCGACGAAACCGAGCGCCGCACCTGGTTCCTGTTCGAAGCCAGCCGCCAGGAGGGCGGCAACGAGGCGTGAGCCTCGGCCGGTGGCGATGTTTCAAAACGCCCGCGTGACTGCGGGCGTTTTGCGCCGATCCAGCGGAGCATTCGTAGCCCGGATGAGCGCAGCGACATCCGGGAATACAACAGGGCAAGCCCCACCCCGGATGTCGCTGCGCTCATCCGGGCTACAAGGTTCTGCTGTCGGATCAGTCGTTCACTTCCACAACCTGACCAACGGTCCATCGCGGCCGTGCACCGGATCGGTCCTGGGCAGTTTGACTTCCGGGATCGACCTCAACGCGGCCAAGTGATTCTCCACGGTCGGACGCGTCACATGCATCTTCGCTCCCGGCGGATAGGCGCCGACGACGCGGAAATCATGGCTGGCGAACAGGCGCTGATGCCCGGTGCCGGCGGGCAGGATCGCCACGTCGCCGGCGTTGATCTGGATCGCCTCGCCGCGATCGCCGCCGAACTGGACCCGTGCCTGTCCGCGCGCCACGCCGAGCACCTCGTGAACCGTCGCATGATAGTGCGGATAGTCGAAGATGCCGTTGCGCCACATGTCGCCCCAGCCATTGGCGCCGAACAGCCGTTCGATGGCTTCCTCGGGCTGCCCGTTCCCGAAAGTGACGGCGCTCTTGTAGATCAGGAGCGGCATCGGGTTGTTCGGGATGAGGCCGTCGTCCTCGAACGAGAAAGTCAACGGCTGGATGTCGTCGTCAACGATCGACATGGGTGTCTCTCCGGTTAGCAAGGCATAGAGACGCTTAACCGCCGTGAGCCGATCACGTTCCCTGCGGAATCTCGAAAATCAGGCAGGTCGTGGTGGCATGCGCCAGGAGGCGCCCCTTGGAATCGGTAATGCGGGCCTCGGCGGTGGCGGCGCGGCGGCCGACATTCAACGTCCGTCCTTCGCTTCGCACCGGTCCGGTATCCTGGGTCATGCCCTTGATGAAGCTCACCTTGAATTCAAGCGTGGTGTAGCCGCTGCCTGGCGGCAGCATCGTATGCACGGCGAGCCCCATCACCGAATCCAGCAAGGTCGCGGCGTAACCGCCATGCACCGAGCCGATCGGGTTGTAGTGGCGGAATCCGGGAATGCTGTGGATCACCACGACGCCGGGCTCCGCGCTGGTATCGAACGGCGCGATATTTTCCATGATCGGTGGCGCCGGCAGCTTTCCGGAAAAGGTGGCGCGGACGAAATCGATGCCGGGCATCGAGGCCATGATTTGTGTCGGCGTGACGCCGTATTCGACGGGAGCGGTTTTGTCGTCCATGGGATTTGAATCCGGCGAGCCAGTTTGCGATGACGCTTATCATACTAAACGACTTGCCGGTGCGCCAGTGTTTTGAGCCGCACATCTCTCCACGTCATGCCCGGGCTTGTCCCGGGCATCCACGTCTTAACGGCGTAGTTGAAAGATAGTCGTGGATGGCCGGGACGAGCCCGGCCATGACGAAACGTTTGGCGCTTGAACGCGCGCCTATCCGCTCTTGTTCGCCCGCATCAAATCCGTGAACCGCCTGAACAGATAATGCGAGTCGCGCGGGCCTGGAGAGGCTTCCGGGTGGTACTGCACCGAGAACACCGGCTTGCCGTCGAGTGCGATACCGCAATTGGAGCCGTCGAACAGCGAGACATGGGTCTGCGTGGCGCCCTTCGGCAGGGTCGCCTGATCCACCGCAAAGCCGTGGTTCATCGAGGTGATCTCCACCTTGCCGGTGGTCTGGTCCTGCACCGGATGATTGGCGCCGTGGTGGCCCTGATGCATCTTGATGGTCTTGGCGCCCACCGCGAGGCCGAGCATCTGGTGGCCGAGGCAAATGCCGAAGGTCGGCACGCCCGAATTGATGACGCCCTGAATCACCGGCACGGCATATTTGCCGGTCTCGGCCGGATCGCCTGGGCCGTTGGAGAGAAACACGCCGTCGGGCTTCAGCGCCAGGATCTCTTCCGCCGAGGTGGTCGCCGGCACCACGGTGACCTTGCAGCCTTCGCCGGCGAGCAGGCGCAAAATGTTGCGCTTGATGCCGTAGTCGATGGCGACGACGTTGAATTCCGGCGCGGTCTGGCGGCCAAAACCCTTTTCCCACACCCACGGGGTTTCATCCCAGGTGAAACGCTGGCCGGAGGTCACCATCGGCACCAGGTCCATGCCTTCCAGGCCGGGCCATTCGCGCGCTTCTTCCTTCAACCCATGCAGGTCGAATTGGCCGCTCTTGGCGTGCGCGATGACGGCGTTGGGCATGCCCTTGCTGCGGATCAGCGCGGTGAGGGCGCGGGTATCGATACCTGACAGCCCGATGATGCCGCGGGCCTTCAGCCACTGGTCGAGGTGTTTTGAGGCGCGGTAGTTCGACGGGTCGGTGATCGCGGCGCGCAGGATCACGCCGCGCGCGCCCGGCGTCGCCGCCATGTTCACCGTTTCGATGTCTTCGTCGTTGGTGCCGACATTGCCGATATGCGGGAAGGTGAAGGTGATGAGCTGCCCGGCATAGGAGGGATCGGTGAGGATCTCCTCATAGCCGGTCATCGCAGTGTTGAAGCAGACTACGCCGACCGCCTGGCCTTCCGCGCCGAGGCCAAAACCTTCGAGCACGGTGCCATCGGCAAGCACCAGGAGCGCGGTCGGCTTGAGGTCCGGCCAGGCTGGGGAGATTTCTGTTGATGTCATGAGCGCATTACATAGTCGCCGCACCCTTCCGCGTCAAAGCCGGAACAGGCGGATTCACATCTGGATTCTTGCGAATCCTTGCGGATTTTGCCGATTTGACAGGCTGCGGCGGCGCTCTCTAGTCTGGACGCCCCGCAGGCGACTGATTTGCCGGGATTTTCGCCCCGATCCGGAGTTTTGCATGGACAATCCGATGCCGATTCTGCTTGTCCCCGGTCTCGGCGGCTCACCGCGGATTTATGCGCCGGTGGTTCCGCAACTGTGGCGGTTCGGGCCGGTGACGGTGGCCAATCACGTCCGCGACGACAATCTGGGGGCCATCGCCCGCCGGATCCTGGCCGAGGCGCCGCCGCGCTTCGCGCTGGCCGGGCACTCGATGGGCGGCTATATCGCCTTCGAGATTCTGCGCCAAGCGCCGCATCGGGTCGCCAAGCTGGCGCTGATCAACACCCAGGCCCGGCCGGATACGCCTGAGGCCAGCGAGCGGCGCCGCGGCCTGATCGCCAGGACGAAGGCCGACCAGTATCACGACGTGCTGGACGAATTGTTTCCCGGTTTCGTACATCCGTCGCGGCGCGACGACGCCGATCTGCGCCAACTGGTCCACGACATGGGCGACGACATCGGCGCCGAGGCGTTCGTCCGGCAGCAGACCGCGATGATCAGCCGTGCGGATTCGCGCTCGACCCTGACGGCAATCACCTGTCCGACGCTGGTATTGACCGGCGACGAGGACAACACGATTCCGAACGCCCTGTCGGTCGAAATGGCCGATCGAATCCCTGGCGCGAACTTGGTGATCATTCCGCACTGCGGTCACCTCCCGCAGCCGGAACGGCCGCAAGCCACCGCCGATGCGCTGGTCGAATGGCTCCGAATCTGAGTTGTTTCAAGCCGGCGAACATCCTAAATCAGAGGTCAATCAAGGTGGTAGCGGCGCCGGGCGCCGTCAGGAGACGACATGCTGCGCGATGACATCAACAACGC
>JAQGJF010000523.1 GCA_028290765.1 Tardiphaga sp. | reverse complement strand
TGCCTTTTTTCACTTTCAAGGCCAGGGGTTATGGGTCCCTGCGTTCGCAGGGACGACTCGCGGAGAATTTGTGTGCGAACTCACTGCACCACGCTCGTGCTCCTCATCCCTTCAATCGCGCGGCGTGCCAGCGCAAATGATCTTCCATGAAGGTGGAGATGAAATAGTAGCTGTGGTCGTAGCCCGGCTGGTTGCGCAAGGTGAGGGGAATCTTCGCTTTCTCGCAGGCGGCCTGCAGCAGTTGCGGGCGCAATTGTTCGGTGAGGAACGGATCGGCATCGCCGACATCGACCAGAAGCCCGGAAAACCGGGCGCCACCCTCGATCAGCGCCACCGCATCATGGGAACGCCAGGCCTGCTTGTCGTCGCCGAGATATCCACTGAGCGCCTTCTGGCCCCACGGCACCTGCGACGGCGCCACGATCGGCGAAAACGCGCTGGCCGCCTTGTACCGATCGGGGTTGCGCAAGGCGACGGTCAGCGCGCCATGTCCACCCATCGAATGCCCCATCACCGACTGCCGGTCCATGTCGGCGGGAAAATGTTCGGCGATCACGCCGGGGAGTTCTTCCGTCACGTAACTCCACATCCGGTAATGGCGCGCGTAGGGCTCCTGCGTGGCATCGACATAGAACCCGGCGCCCAATCCGAAATCATAGGCATTGGCCGGATCGCCCGGCACGCCTTCGCCGCGCGGGCTGGTGTCGGGGGCGACGAAGATCAGCCCCAATTCGGCGCAGGCTTTGCGGAATTCGCCTTTCTCGGTGACATTGGCATGGGTGCAGGTCAGGCCGGACAGATACCAGACCACCGGCAGTTTCGTGCCGCCTGGCTGCGGCGGAACGAAAACCGAAAAGGTCATGCCGGTTCCGGTGGCCTGGCTCTGGTGTTTGTAGACCCATTGCGTTCCGCCATGCGATTTGTTGGCGGATACCTTTTCAATCGTTGACATCGGACCGTCTCCTTCTGACCGGAGCTCCACGGATCACATTGTTACGACGGCGTCTACGGTCACGTCAGGCGGTTTTCGATCGCCAGCCGCACCAGTTCGGCGGAACTGCGGACGCCCAGCTTCTGGCGCATGGCAGAAGAGGTGTTGGCGATGGTCTTGTAGGAGACCTGGATCATCCAGGCGATCTCGGTCAGGCTTTTGCCGGCGCCGAGCAGTCGCAATATTTCGATCTCGCGCGTCGTCAGTTTCGCCAGCGGGCTATTGGCCAGCGACCGTCCCGCGAAGGCGATGTTTCGCGCGATCGACGACGGCAGATAGACACCACCTTTGCCGACTTCGCGGATCGCCTCGACGAGGTCGTGGGGATCGCCCGATTTGGACACATAACCTTTGGCGCCGGTTTCGATCGCACGCACCGCGAACACCGGATCGTCGTTCATGCTGAACATGATGATGCGCGCACTTGCCGCGTGGGCGAGCATTCGCCGCGCCAATTCAAAACCCGAGACGCCCGGCAGATTGATGTCGAGAATGCAGACGTCCGGCTGCTCGGCCAGAAACACCTGCTCGCCGCTTTCGGCATCGGATGCTTCCAGCATCTCGATATCCGGCTCCGCCGCCAGCAAGGCGCGGCAGCCGGAAACGACGATGGCATGATCGTCAACGATCAGGATGCGCATGGGTAGCGCACCGGTTGGACGACGACCGACGGCAACAGCTTCACTCCCCGCATCTTGCGCTTTCCCGCTTCCCGTAACGAAGCAAAAATGCTGTAAGGTTCAATTAGATAGCCGCTCTTTTTATCTGTCAACGCTGCTTTTGGGCAGCGCCCCAGAGGTGGCGTCACGATAGGGCAAGCGATGTGGCAAAAGCTATCCTTGCGGGCGCGGCTCAATACGCTCTTGGCGCTCGTTCTCCTGCTCGGGCTCTTCGTCAACATCGCGCGGCTGGTGGTGGAGGCGGCGCCGCGGGTGCAGGCCGAGGATCAAAGCGTGGTCCGGCTGGCACGCGAATTCGTCGCGACCCTGGCGATCGGGCTCAACGGCACGCCGGATCCGGAGGCGCGGCTGAGCAGGATCATCGAGGATATCAACCGGCTGCGCCACGTCAGCATCACGCGGGAAACCGCGGCAGCGCGGACGAACCGTGAATCCACCGCGCCCTCGGATGGCAACGACGATACGCGCGCGCCGCCGGCCTGGTTCGTCGCGCTGGTTCACCCGGAACAGACCGTCGTCAAGGTTCCGATCACCGTCAACGGCAAATCGGAATCGCTGCTGATCACGTCGCATCCGAATGACGAAATGGCCGAGATCTGGGACGGCATCGTCACCCAGATCGAAGTCGGCGCTGCCATTGCCGTGGTGCTTTTCCTGGTCACCATGCTGGTGGTAAACCGGGCACTGGCGCCGCTCCAGATGCTCGCCGAAGGCATGGCGCGCATCGAAGCCGGCGCCTATGACACGCGCGTGGAGCCGGACGGCTCGCCCGAACTTGCGGCGATCTGCGCCAAGCTGAACCATCTGGCGGCGGTGCTGGGGGAGGCCGTCGAGGAGAAACGACGCCTGGCGGAGCGGGTCGTCTCTTTGCAGGATGTCGAGCGCAGGGAAATCGCCCGCGAATTGCACGACGAGTTCGGCCCCTATCTGTTTGCGCTGCGCGCGCATGCCGGCGCGCTGATGCGAACGGCGGAGGCGCGTGAGCCGAGTATCGATGCGCTGAAAAAGCACGGCAGCGCCATGCTGGAGCAGGTCAATGCCCTGCAGCAATTCAACCGGCGGATTCTCGAAAAGCTGCGTCCCGTCGGGTTGATTGAGCTCGGGCTGCGCGAGGCACTCGGTGCGCTGCTGCGGCTGTGGCGCGAGGCGCATCCGGACGTCGTCATCGAAACCACGATCTCGCCGTCGCTCGGCGAGACCGGCGACACCTCGGACCTCACCATCTATCGCGTGGTCCAGGAGGCCCTGACCAACGTCTTTCGCCACGCCGGTGCGACGCGCGTCGATGTGACCATCGAGCCTTTTCAGCAGCCATTGCCGTCCAAACGAGGCGCCGCCGGAGCCGCGCTGGTACGGGTACGCGACAATGGCAGTGGCTTCGCCTCCGATTCCGGAAGCGGTTTTGGCTTGATCGGCATGCGCGAACGAGTTATGGCGCTGGGCGGCTCGGTGACCGTCACCTCCACGGACGCCGGCGTGATTGTCGAGGCCATCGTTCCGAACGGCGTCCAATCCTAGCGAATACACGCCATGCAAATGCGATTTGACTGAGAGAGAAGTCGTTCGGGATTTTATCCCGGCGTCCGGTCAAAAAATGCCCAAGCCGTCGGGCGTTTTGCGGGTGGCGCAACCAGCCGTGGTCCCCCTATCCTTTGGCACCCAAGGCGGACGGGAGCGGGCGTATGGGCATTCGTAAAATCCTGATCGGTTCGGTCGGCCTCCTAGGCCTGAGCGAAACCGCCTATGCCCAGACCGCCGCTGATCCCCAGGAATTGCCGGCCGTCGTGGTCTCCCAGACGCCGACCGGCACCAAGCGCGGCCGCGCCGAGGGCACGCCGACCGTCCGCCGCAAGCCGCCTATACCCGTGGTCTATGTCACGACGCCGCTGGCCGGCGGCCCGAAGGTCGATGTCGACAAGGTGCCGGCCAGTGTCAATGCGGTGGATTCCAACCAGATCGAGGGCGCGGGATCGCTCAATATCGGCGATGCGCTGCAGAAACACGTCCCGGGTGTCATCCTCAGCGAAGTTTCGGGCAACCCGTTTCAGCCGGACATCCAGTTTCGCGGCTTCGTCGCGTCGCCGATCGCGGGCACACCGCAGGGACTGGCGGTCTACCAGAACGGCGTGCGTATCAACGAAGCCTTCGGCGACACCGTGAACTGGGATTTGATCCCGACCGCCGCGATCCGCTCGGTCACGATCGCGACCAACAATCCGGCCTTCGGCCTCAATGCGCTCGGCGGCGCCGTCAACGTGCAGATGAAGGACGGCTTCAGCTATCGCGGCGCCGAACTCGACGTGATGGGCGGATCGTTCGGCCGGCTGCAGGGCTCGATGCAATGGGGCAAGCAGGTCGACCAGTTCGCGGTCTATGGCGCGCTCGAGGGGCTGCGTGACAACGGCTTTCGCAATTTCTCGGAATCCGCCGTTCGCCGCTTCTATGGCGATGTCGGGTTCAAGAGCGACGTCAGCGAATTCCACCTCAATATGGGCGTCGCCAGGAACAATTTCGGCGCCGCCGCGACGGTGCCGGTCGAACTGCTCAACCAGTATTACGGCGCCACCTACACCACGCCGCAGATCTCCAGCAACAAGGTCGGCTATGTCAATCTGACCGGCAAGGTCGAGGCGACGCCGACCTGGACCGTCGAAGGCAACGCGCATCTGCGGGTATTCGACCACAAGACTCAGGACGGCAATCCGACCGGCACCCAGCCGTGCGGCGCAGACCCGACGCTGCTCTGCTTCAACGACGACACGACGCCGGCGAACGGCCTGAACGGTGCGCAACTCGCCAATCCGTTCGCTGCGGGCACGGTGCTCGGTGAGAACGACCGGACGACGACCCATTCGACGACATCCGGCCTGACCTTGCAGGCCACCAACACCGACCAGCTGTTCGGCCACGACAACCGCTTCGTCGTCGGGACCAGTCTCGACCGCAGCGTCACCCAATTCACCGCCAGCGCCGAGCTCGGCACCATCAACCCGAATTATGTCGTCAGCGGCAGCGGGATATTTCTCGGACAATCCGGCGATCCGGTGTCGATCGGCCCGGTCGCGCTGCGCACCACCAATACCTATACCGGGCTCTACGCGATGGATACGTTCGACGTCACCAATGCGTTTTCGCTTACCGCCGGTGGTCGGTTCAACCATGCCCGTATCACGCTGGAGGACCAGATCGGCAGTGCGCTGAATGGCAACCAGACCTTCGATCGCTTCAACCCGATCATCGGCGGCACCTACAAGATCACCCCCGGACTGACCGCCTATGCCGGCTATTCCGAAGCCAATCGCGCGCCGACGCCGCTGGAACTGGGATGCGCCGACCCGGCGCACCCGTGCATCGTCGCCGCCTTCCTGGTCTCGGATCCGCCGCTCAAGCAGGTGGTGTCGCGCACCTTCGAAGCCGGCCTGCGCGGCAGCCGGGATCTGAGCATCGGCACGGTGGGCTGGAAGCTCGGGGCGTTCCGCTCGACCAACAGCGACGACATCCTCGCCATCCCGAGCCCGGTGCTGCAGGGCTTCGGCTATTTCCAGAACGTCGGATCGACCCGCCGCCAGGGCATCGAGGCCGAGATCAACCTGAAATCAGATCGGGTGCAGCTCTATGCCAGCTATGCCATGGTC
>JAQGJF010000502.1 GCA_028290765.1 Tardiphaga sp. | reverse complement strand
GAGCGCATGTTTTTCGCCGGAAGAGGCTAGAGCCTTCTCCGTTTCGATAGAATCGAAACGGGGCTCTAGATTCGTTATTTTGACGCGTTTTCTTGACGCGAACCCACTTCGCTGGAAAACGCTCTAGCCCGGGTGCTTCGCATTCCGCGGGCCGCTTTCGTCCTTCTCGACGATGGTTGGGTTTGCATCGGGTTTCGATTTCACGGGCTGGGCCGCACTCACCGGATCAGAGGCCGGGAATGTCTCTTCCAGGCCTTCGTTGAGTTTCGCATCCCGCTTCTTGTCGTCCGCGACGGCCTGCGTCGGGCTGGCGGCATGTTTGTCGACCGGTGCCGGATTGAATTTTGCGTTCGACATCGTTGCATCCTCCGCCCGTGAACCTATGGGTCGAACGGACCTTGGGGACGAATGTTCCGATGCCGCGACTGGACGAGCCCGCGCCAAAGTGTCGCCGAATGCTTCCAGGCAGCGGGTGGGCCGCGCTTCGATAACACGCGGCCGCTCCGACCTCGGCCCGGAACGAAATTCTTCATTGAAGGTTCAACGCAGTAACTACTCATGAGGACAGCGCGATGCCCAAAACCGATAGCCGCTCGCTGCAACAGATCAAACGCGAGACCGAACAAACCCGAGCCGGCCTGACGGACACTGTCGAACAGCTCAAATCCAGTGTTGCGGAGACCGCCAGCGATATTCGCCATCGCATCAGTCCCGACACCATCAAGGCCGAGGTATCGGACTACATCAGGAGCAGAGGCGAGCAACTCGTCAACGATGTCACCGCCGCGGCCCGGAGAAACCCGATGCAGGCCGTCGCGGTCGGGGCTAGCGTGGCCTATCCGCTGCTGCGATTGACGCGCGCCATCCCACTGCCGGTGTTGATGGTCGGCGCAGGCCTGTTTTTTGCCGGCTCCAAGACCGGACAATCTGCCACACAGAAGGCGTCCGATGTTGCTGCTGACCTTTCGGAGGAGGTTAGTCGCCGGGCCCGCGAATTCGGGGATCAGGTTGGAGAGACGACCGCCGCCGCCAAAGCGTATGTGTCGGACCAGCTCGACCGTGCGGGGACCGCGATGTCCGGCGGAACAGATCAGGTCGGCCGCACCGTCGGTATGGCGGGCGCCACACTGACCTCCGGCACGCGAGACATCCAGGACAAGGCTGCATCGCTCACCGGCTCGCTGGCGCAGCGGGCTGCGGATCTCAAGGACGATGGCGTCAGGGCCGCCGGGTCGACGGTAGACACTGTCCAGGACTTCGCTTCCGGCGCCGCAGCGGTCGCCCGCCGCGCCGCCAACACCACTGCCGATGCCGGAATCGATGCCGCCAGAGCCACGCGCGACAAGGCATCCGATCTCACCGACAGCGGAATCGATGCGGTCAGAACAGCAGGCAAAAGGGCGTCGGACCTGGCCGATCAGGCGGGAAAGACGATTTTCCAGACGATCGAACAAAATCCCTTACTGGTCGCCGGAGTGGGACTGCTGGTCGGCGGCTTGATCGCCAGTGCGTTTCCGCGCTCGCAGATTGAGGATGACCTCGTTGGCGATACCAGCACGGCGGTAAAACGGCGCGCCCAGGCGGCGGCTTCGCAAGGACTGGAGACGGCGAGAAATGCGGCCGGCGAGATCTACGACGAGACCAGCCGTCGCGCGGAGGCGGAAGGCCTCACGACCGACGGGCTGGGAAAGGCGGCTCAGGATCTCCGTCAGCGCGTGCGCCGCGTCGCGGAAGCCGCGGTGACGACGGCCTTCGACCCGGAACAGCAACATCATCAACCAGGCAATAACGGAGGGAACCACAATGGCTGACCAGACACTTAAGGCGACGGATCAAATCGGCTCGGCCGCATCTCCTGGATTTGAGAAGGCCGCGACTGCCGCTAAGACCGTCACCGACCAGGCGCTCGCCGCCGGGCGCGATCTCAAGGACAGGGCGGCGGACCTCGCCGGCGCTTCCACCGAGACCATCAAAGACCAGGCGTCCGAATTCGTCGATGCCGCCAAGGACATGGCCTCCCAGGCGACCGACAAGTTCAAGGAAACCGTCGACGGCCAAAGGACTGCGGGCGCGAACTATGTCGGAAGCCTCGCCGATACCATCCGTCGTGCCGCGCGGGAGTTCGACGCCGACCTTCCGATCGCTGGGACCTACATACGCAAGGCCGCCTCTCAGGTCGAAGGGGCAGCGGACACCATCCGAACCGGCAATTTCAACGACCTCGTGCGCGGCGCGCAGTCCTTTGCACGCCGTCAACCGACGGCGTTCCTGGGGATGGCGGTGCTGGCCGGGTTTGGCGTGGTGCGGTTCCTGAAGAGTTCGGCCAACGACTCAGACAGCGCGAATCCGCCGTCGGCAAGCAGCAACAACTCCGCGTCCAAACCCGTCCGGTGGCATGACGACAGCAAGGGGTATCGCGATGAATTCACCAAGTAGCCGCTCGATTCCCGAGCTGTTCAGTGATGCGGTAGGCCAGCTCGCCAAACTGGTCGGCAACGAGTTCGAGTTGGCACGTGCCGAGCTTTCGGAAAAAGCCAGCCAGGTCGGCCGCGCCGCCGCGATGATCGGCGCCGGGGCAGTGATCCTGATGCCGGCGCTGGTGCTGTTGCTTTTTGCGCTTGCGGCGGCGCTGATCCACAGCGGCTTTTCCGAGCCCGTGGCGTATCTGTTGACCGGCGCCGGTGCGGCGCTGGTTTCCGCAGCGTTGATTGGAATTGGACTGAGCCGTCTTTCCGGCGACGCCCTCAAGCCCTCGGTGACCCTCGAACAGGTAGAGCGCGACAAGCTCGCGGCAAAGGAGATGGTACGATGACGGAAATTTCGGAAAAGGGATCGAATTTCGTCCGCGATCTCGGTGATGCCGCGCGAAACAATCCGCTGTCTGCCGCGCTGATCGGGATGGGCGTGATCTGGCTCTTTACCGGAAACCGGCCGGTTGAACGAGCCGGCAATCTGGTCCAAAGGACCGGGCTGGACCGGGTTCCGGACGCCGCGGGCAACGCGCTCGACGCCGCCCGCTCTGTGGTGCGGTCCGGCGCCAACGCCTTGGGCGATGGTGTCGCCTCGGCGACAGACGCCATTCGAGAAACCGGCGTCGATGTTTTCGACAACGCCGCGCGCAGGCGACGGGATTACGCCGACGCTGCTTCCGAACATGTGAGCTCGCTCCCGGAAACGGGCGCTGAAATGTTCGATACGTTCCGCTCCAATCTGAGCGACCTCTTTGAATCGCAGCCTTTGGCACTCGGTGCGATCGGGCTCGCCATCGGTGCCGGGATCGCGGCTGCTCTCCCGTCGAGCGAAGTGGAAGCCGAGTATCTCGGTGAAGCCAGCGACGACATCAAGGCAAAGGCGGCCGAATTTGCCAACCAGCAAGCCGAACGTGTGACCGCGGTTGCGGGCAATGTCATGGGGGCCGTTTCCGACGAAGCGCGCAAGCAAGGTCTCAGCCTGGACGGCGCGAAATCCGCGGCGGCGGATATTTCGGCAAAGGTGAGCCGTGTGGCCGAAGTGGCGGGAAAGGACATCGCCGACCGGGCAAGCTTATCCAGGTAGCCAGAGCGCCTCGTTGGCGAAAAAGGCAGTGCGCCTGCGCTGCCTTTTTTGATTCGAGCTGCACCTGCTCATGTCTCGTGATCGATCCGTCGGTGACGAACTTTTCCGTCTCCACGACCTCAGACCAGTGCTGAGGGTGCCGTCAGCGACGTGCCGGGGCGTTTGAGATGCAGATAGTCGGGCGCAAATCCGGCAACGTCACGGAGTTGTTGCCAGTCGACGATCCGGACGTACCTGCTTTCCCAGTGGACGACGCCGCGCGTTCGCAGATCCTGGATGACCCGATTGGCGTGGATGGCGGACATGCCGGTGGCATCGGCGACATCGACCTGCGTCCACGGGATCGGCAGCGAACGATCCCGCAACAGGCCCACCGCATCGAGGCGCATGGCCAGTTCGCACAGCAGGTGGGCGACCCGGGCAATGCCTTCCCGCTGGCCGAGATTGACGACCCATTGTCGCAGCAGGGCGGAATCAATCAGCGTCTCCCGCCAAAAGGCGTGCAGCAGTTCGGGTGACTGTGCGAGTGCCTCGTTTACGGACAGATGCGGTATGAATCCGACGACAGCCGGGCCGATACCGATCAGATTATGATCCATCTTCGGCAGGTGCAGCGTGCTGGCATCAGGAATATCGCCAGGGACGTAGAACGATATGATCTGGCGGTCGGAGGTGTTGGCGGCTTTTTCGCGCGCCACGAAGCCGTCGAGCACGAGGCAGCAATTCGTCGATTTCGCTCCTTGCGCGACGATGATTTCGTTCGCCGCGTAATTCCTCACGGCAATCGGAAGGAGCGCGATCAGGCGCTCTGTCGCGGCGGAAATGTCGGTCACGCATTGCAAGCGCGTGATCAGTCGGGTGGATGGTAGGCCAGCAATCATTTCAGATGCCTTGCCCCGCGAAAAATCGGTTTTCATAAACATAGGTTAGTCGGGGTTCCGATTGACCCATGCGCGCCTTATGCGGCGTGGTTAGCATATTCCTCATTGCCGGGTCCGTCGCGCCCAAATGGCGCTTGGCCGGCGAAGGAGAACACCATGCTCGCGTCGCCAAATGTGTATTCACCCGAAGAACTGAATTTTCTTCACCAGGTGCTGGACGAAGCCGTCAGGACCTTGCCGATCCAGCTCCGGGCCTCGGTCTCGCAATCCAGAATCGCAAAACGCATTCTCGACTGCGCTGCGACCGGGGAGCGCAATCGCGTGGAACTGCGGATTGCAGGGCTGGCCGACTTCAACGACGCCGGAAAGTCGGCGGCATGAAATCCCGGTCAAAGGTCTGGACGCCGGAGCAGCTGGCGCGCCTGAAGCAATTGGCCAGTGAAGGCGCCTCGGCGGCGCGGGCTTCGGCGGTCCTGAAACGATCCATCGTGCAGGTTCGAAGCAAGGCCTCCAGTCTTGGGACGCCCTTTACGCCGATTCGCGTGGCCAGAGCGGAGCGGCTTGCAAGGGAGGAACGGGAACTTGGCCGGGCGGCGTCGCCGGAGGCGCGAGGCTTCCAGGGGTCGTAGGTTTTTGGGTCGTAGGTTTTTGGCCCGCTGGTCACCTCGTTTATCGTGCCTGTCCGATCGACGTGGTGTTCGCGTCAGGTACCCGACCGTGGTTCTGCACGACCGCGATGGTGCCACCAATGAGGCCGAGCGCAATCACCACGGCGAGCGCGTATCCATATCGTAGCCGCAAGCGACCGCGCCTAGAGCTGGACATTTGAGCCTCCCTATTAGGCGGACCGGTTGGTAAACGTGTCATTCGTTGATCGTTGCCAACAATCCGCGTGCTCAACGCAACTGGAGCGCTCGGCATTAAGATGAAGAGGCCCCGGATTGCTCCGGGACCCGAAGGGGTACATCTACCCTCTAAGCTATGTCACTTGCTGCCTCCGGCGCCACCGCCGCCGGCTCCGCCACCGCTGGTACGTCCCTCGGCGGCGGCAGGCGAGTTGGCACCGGCCGCGTTAATCCCCTGCGTCGAACTGGCGTTGTTGCCGGCTTCGGAGCCGACCGCTCGCGGAGCAACGGAAGTGCCCGTCGTAGTTCTGTCGACCGCTACGCCAGTGCTGGTGGTGCCGGGCTGTACGATGCCTGTACCTGCCGAATTCGGGGTCGGCGCATTCTGGTTAGCGCCAGCCTGCGCCAATGCGCCGCCTGACGATAGCCCGATCAACGCCGCAGCAAGAATAAATGTTCGCATGTTTCTCTCCTGTAAAAGACGTTCAGTTGAAGAGAAATTTCCGATCAGCACGCATGTTCCCGGTCCAAGACGCGAAATTGCCCCGGCGGCGCATCTCGACTCAACGTGGTTTACCAGCCAGTTTCGGTTCGCGGATGCAATAGGTCCTGCACGAAATTGAAATCTGGTAGAGAGCGGACTTCATGGTCAGAAAACTCAAGACGTATCAGACGTCGGTGGGCTTCTTCGATCTGGCCATAGCAGCGCCTTCGATGAAGGCCGCCCTCGAAGCGTGGGGTGCGAACAGCAATCTGTTTCATCAGGGTTTCGCAAAGGAGGTTGACGATCCCAAGGTTGTCGGCGCCACCATGGCGAAACCGGGCATCCTTCTAAGGCGCCCCGTCGGGTCGAATGGCCCTTTCAAGGAACACGCCGACTTACCCGGACACCTGTCTCCAAACGAGGTCAGGGGCAGACCGAAGAAATCTCGCGCCAAACCAACGAAACAACGGTCCCGCAAGATCGATGACAAGGCAGCCCGCCAGGCCGCACTGGCGTTCGAGAAAGAGCAGAGGCAGCGAGAAAACAAGCGCCGGAAGGAAGAAGCTGCCTTCGCGAAAGAGCGCAAGCGGCGGGAGCATGCTGTTGCCAAGGCCCAGGCCGCGATTGACGAGGCCAGGCGTGACCATGACGAACGGGTGAGCGCCATCGAAACGGAGCGCGCCGCACTCGAAAAACGGTCAGAGGCGGAGGACGAGCGCTGGCAAAGGCAGAAAGAGAAGCTGGAGGCGGCTTTGCGCCGGGCTCGGGACTAACCCGGTTAACCGGCGCACCAGCCACGTTCGAAGAAAGGGAAATGCGCCTCATAGCATTGGAACACTCCACGCGACTCCTCATTGACACGGAGCGAACGGAGAGGCGCGATGTTGTGGTCTGTTGCAAAGGAGGCCGCAGGTAGCTGGTCGAGCCACAAGGATGCCCGACAGGGCGCGGCCCTGGCCTATTATTCCATTTTTTCGCTCGGTCCCATCATCGTTATCGCCATTGCCGTGGCCGGCTTCTTCTTCGGGCGCGACGTGGTCAGCGGACAGGTGTCTGCTTCCATCACGGACATGCTCGGGAAGACGGGGGCCGAGGCCGTGCAGGCGATGCTGGCGGATGCGGGTCGGCCGCGGGAAGGTTTGCTGGCGTCCCTGCTCGGCCTCGGCGCACTGCTCTTCGCGGCGATTGGCGTCGTCGTCCAGTTGAAGGACGCCTTGAATACCGTTTGGGAAGTGGAGGACCGACCGGGACACGGCGCCTGGTCCTTCATGCGCAGCTATGTTGTCTCGCTGGCCGCCGTGCTGGCGTTGGGTTTCCTGTTGCTCGTATCGCTGATCGTTACCACGGCACTGGCGGCGGTGGGCAAATTCGCCGCGCCGACCATGCACGAGGGGTTGCTGCACCTTCTGAGTACCGTAGTGTCGCTGTCGGTGATCTCGGTTCTGTTTGCCATGATGTTCAAGTGGCTTCCGGACATGGCGATCGATTGGCACGATGTCTGGCTGGGCGCCGTCGTGACCGCCGTCCTGTTTGAAGTCGGAAAGGCCGGCATCGGGTTTTACATCGGCAAGCAGGGGCTCGAATCGACTTATGGTGCGGCAGCCTCCATCATCGTCGTCCTGATCTGGGTCTACTACACCTCGCAAATCGTCCTGATGGGAGCGGAGGTGACGCGCGCCTTTGCCCGGCACCGGCGAGATCCACAGCCCTCAGCTGCGAGCAGGTAGGTCGGGCTGTAGGCGAAGCCGTAACCCGCCTCCTCGTTGCCGCCGCCCTACCGGCCAGAATTTCAACGTCGTTCTGAGCCCGAATACGGCAGCGTTCTTGAGCGGTCGTCCCGGAAAGGCTCCCGACGGACTTGTCGCGCCGCCGCCGGGATGAATGATGTACTGGAAGTTCGGCTGTGACGTCATCCGTCCGGACCTGATATTGGTAGACCGCCGTGAGCAATCCGCTTTACGAGCTCTGCCGGATTCCACCGGCACGGCGTGGAGTTTTATCGGCGGCATCGAACCGGATTTTACCACCGAGGGCAGACGGTGACTGTTTCCACCAATGAAGCCGATCCAACAAAAGTGCCGGCCAATGAAAAACCCGCCAATGGCCGAATTAGGCCGCTCTCATTTTGAAAGTAGGCCACCGAACCAAGACCGCACATCGCGCTTATAAGCCTTATGGCGGTCCGCATCGGACTCACGCTGGACTGCCGTCTGGCGGCTCCGGCGAGCGTACCTCCCGTTGATGGCCGGGGCCGCTTGGCTGGGCAAAGAAAACCCGCCGGTTAGAGCGAAGGCGTAACCCCACCATCTTGGCGATTCATCGCGGCGGATCATGATCCGCCCTGCGAGCTACGCCACTCTTTTAGGCCGCGGCCGGACGGTCTTCGAAATTTCCGAAACCGGGTCGGCACCGGATTGGATCATGCCGTCCGGCCGGACAAATAGTTCGGCGTGGGGATCAACCGCCAACCGGTCGAACAGGGCTTGAAGTTCGGGCCGCAGACCATCGCCGCAAAGAGCTGCGATCGAGTGAAATTTGCGCATGTCTACTCCTATGTGTTGGAGACACGATAGGAGTTTGGGCAAGGCGAACCACCCGATTACCGAGCAGAAGCGGAAGTCGTGAAATGAAAACCCGCCGTTCAACACGGTCGCGAACCTTCGCTCCTAAATTTGGATGGGCTGGATCGGCGTCCCTTAGTAAACGAGAGCATTCGGATTTCGCGGCAGCTGCTTTGGCTGCGAGTTCCTTGATGGGAACTCGACGTCAAGCCTGTCTCCTTGCACCTTAAGGACCTTGCAGCGCCGGAAGACCGGCGCGCCGAAATTCGTGAGAAGAAGGAAGAACTCCTGTGTATTGCCAAGCGAGTCCTGGATTCGGAGCTGAGCCCCGGCTTGGGATAAGTCCAGAATCTCGCAATCGCGGCATGACGTCCCGTCAATCGCCACGAGCTTTCCCGGCCTCGGCGTCTCGAAAGTGACGGTGAGGCGTGTCGACTCTTCGGCTCCCATGGGGGCTCCGCCCTTAATCCTTTTGTGTGCGAGTTATGACGCCCCAAAGATTAACGAAGGATTGGCATCTTTTTCTCGCCAGCGTAATCGGCTCGGGTTCATCTCAGACATGCGCTTCACGTCCGCATCAACGATCGGTTGTTTGAAAAAATCTGTCCTCCGTCGATGGTTTCCAACGGTCGTTGAGGCGTGCCGCAGGCCCTCGATTGCAATGTCGAAATGCCGTCCCCGCCGAAGAGATTGCGCGACCGGGTACGGAACGGGAAGCTCGCCGAGGAAGACAAGGAGCGCAGTCAGCGTGAATCCGACGCGGACCGCCATACGACGGACAAGCGCGATATGCCATCTTGGTTCAATGACCTATTTCGACACCGCGGATAACTCCTGCCCAGAAAAAGGCCCCAGCGCAGGGGCGAACTGGGGCCAGCTTGGAGTCATCGAACATGTGTATGTTGGGATACACAGCTTACAAATCCCGATCGCCGTAAACTGTTCCCGGCGATATTTTGATTTTCGCAGTGGCCGGCTTTTGAAAGTGCAACTATTGCTCACATGAATCCGGAACCGGGCAGACAGATCTCGGTTATTGTGATCGGTAACTATTTGGACCCGGCTGCACAATGACGATGGCTCAGATTGCCGAATACCGACTCTATCCGGTGGACAAGGGCGGGCACGTCGACGGACCCCCCAAGGTCTTCTCATGCGGTAACGATGAAGCTGCAATCGATCTGGCCCGGTACCTGGTCGACGGCCACGACGTTGAACTTTGGCAGCTTGACCGGCTTGTGACCAGACTACCTTCCACGCACCACTAGGCCGTCTCTCAGTTGTGAACGGCGTCCGCCGGGTCACTTTGAAATATCCATGGGATCGGGCCAATCTTTCGATCTAGTCGAGATCCAGCGCTCAGCCATCTTGGTTCAGTGGCCTACTTTGAATCTGCGAGTGGCATTATTCGAAAAAGCGGCCCCAGCTACTTGGGGATCCGGCCGGGGCCAGTTGGCGTCAGGTATGGTTTCTGAATGCCGAACCCCGAAAACCGTTCCTGCAACGGTGGCCTCTTTTCAATCCGCGAGCGGCCTATTTCGACGAGTACCAAGCCATCGAAGCTATCGGCTGGATGTGCAAAAAACCGCCTGATGGGCGAGGCATCACAGCCGTTTGAAGCTGATGTTCGCCGGGTCAGCGGCCAAAGAACAGCCACAGCAAGATGATGATGGGAATAGGCACACCCAGCAGCCAGAGTAGAATTCCGCGTCCCATACTCGCCTCCTGAAATAAGAAATAAGAAGGCCCCAGCGACATAAGGGGGACCGCGCTGAGGCCGTCCGGTTACGCCGTAAATCACGAAATAAAAAAATGGTTCCCAGCGGCCTGTTTTATCCTGGCGAGTGGCCCACTTCGGCCAGTGCCTCCCGGGGAGAAAGCGTACAATGTTGCTCAATTGGGTCCGGAACCGAGCGGCCGGAGTGGGTGTTTTATCGCTAAGTTTCGGGACACGTTGCCGAGGTGGCGAAGATGGCCGAATACCGCGTCTATCAAATGGACAAAGCCGGGCACATCGACGGGCCGCCTGATGGCATCATCTGCGCGAGTGATGAAGCGGCCATAGAAAGGGCCAAGCGCCTGGTTAACGGTCACGACATTGAGGTCTGGCAGCTTGATCGGCTGGTGGTCCGGCTGCCATCGAAGGACCGGTAGGGGCCGATTGCGCGGTTTTCCGTCAAGGACCATGGACCGAAGCGGACAACGAACGCCTGAAAG
>JAQGJF010000494.1 GCA_028290765.1 Tardiphaga sp. | reverse complement strand
TTGCAGTCATTGTAGACATTTGGTTCGCTCCCCGAAAGCATTGATGCAAAGCTTGCCCGCACGCCGATCTTGGCCGGATTGAGCGCAGGCTCCAGGTTCACGGTAACATCCCAGTGAAACCCGCCCCAATACGACTTTTGGCCTTTTGCGGGCTTGTTCCACAAAACGGCCGGGACATTCCTTGCGCTGAATCAATGCGACCGACTCGCTCCGTATTGCAGCGCACAACCAAGCGGGTTAACTGCTTTGAGATGTGATAGGATTGCGCGCTTGCACGTGACGCCCCGGCAAGGGACAAAGCGATCACGGGTCGGCCGCAGGCCCTTTGCGAGAAATCAATGACGACCGCTGCCAATACCCATCTCGTCATCGCCGATGACCATCCCTTGTTCCGCGACGCGTTGCGGCAGGCGGTGGCGAGCGTTGTGAGTTCGGCCGTCATCAGCGAGGCCGGGTCGTTCGACGATCTCACCGCGCTGCTGGAACAGGATTCCGACGTTGATTTGATCCTGCTCGATCTGACCATGCCGGGGATCTCGGGTTTCTCCGGCCTGATTTATCTGCGGGCGCAATATCCGGCGATCCCCGTCGTGATCGTTTCCGCCAGCGACGATGTCGGAACGATCCGTCGATCGGTGGATTTCGGCGCATCGGGATTTATCCCGAAGCGGTTCGGGGTCGATACGCTCCGCGATGCCATCGCGAAAGTCATGGATGGCGACGTCTGGATCCCGCCCGATATCGATCTGTCAGCCGCCGGCGATCCGGAAATGACGCGCCTGCGCGACCGCCTGGTGACGCTGACCCCGCAGCAGGTTCGCGTGCTGATGATGTTGTCGCAGGGCCTGCTCAACAAGCAGATCGCCTATGAGCTCGGCGTCTCGGAAGCCACCATCAAGGCGCATGTGTCGGCGATCCTGCAGAAACTCGGTGTCGAAAGCCGCACCCAGGCCGTCATCGCCGCGGCGAAAATCGCCGGCGACCAATGGCGGCCCAACGCTTGATTGACAAAGGCCTCATCCCGAGGAGCGCGTAAAGACTACGGACCTCATCCTGAGGAGCGCGCTCTTGCGCGCGTCTCGAAGGATGGCCGCAATGCACGGACTCGTAGCCATCCTTCGAGACGCATCGCTTCGCGATGCTCCTCAGGATGAGGTCGGCATGGTCCGTGCCTACTCTGCCGCCACCATCTGCTGGGTGCGCCACTGACCCAACAACGCGCGTAGTGACGCGGGTTTCACCGGCTTGTTGAGCACCGCGACTTTTTCCAGCCGCGCCGCGACCCGGACATGCGGGCTGCGATCGGCCGTAATCAGGATCGCCGGCAGGTTTTGTCCGAAGCGGCGGCGAATGTCACGGATCGCGGCAATGCCGTTGCCGCGGTCGAGATGGTAATCGACCAACAGACCGGTCACGCGCTCTCCGGCGGCCTCGATCGCTTCGATCGCCGCTTCCGGATCGGCCACCGCGATGACCTTGGCGTCCCAGGCCGTCAACAGGGTCTTCATGCCGTCCAGAATGGTCGCGTCGTTCTCGATGCAGACGATCAGGGTGCCGCTCATCGGCGCCTTGGACAGCGGCGTCGAACTGGTCACCGCGGTGGTGTGGTTGATCGCCTTGGCGACCGGAACGGTCACGGAGAAAAACGAACCGCCGCTGCGGTTGGAGTCCAGCGCAATGCCGTGGTTGAGCACATGCGCGAGGCGCTTCACGATCGAAAGACCGAGCCCGAGACCGCGCGCAATCCGGGCGCCTTGTTCGAGGCGATGGAATTCCTTGAAGATTTCGCTTCGCTTCAGGATCGGGATGCCGACGCCGGTATCGTAGACGCCGATCTGCAGCGCCTGGCCGCGGCGGCGGCAGCCGACCAGCACGTGGCCGTGCGGGGTGTATTTGATCGCGTTGGAAATCAGGTTCTGCAGCAGGCGGCGCAGCAGCAGCCGGTCGGACTCGACCGGCAATGAGCAGGGCACAAAGGCCAGTCTGACCCCTCTGGCGCGCGCGATCGGCGCGTATTCGATTTCCAGCGAACGCATCAGGTCGCCGATGCGGAAGCCGGTGATCGACGGCATCATGGCGCCGGCGTCGAGCCGCGAGATGTCGAGCAATGCGCCGAGGATTTCCTCGATGGCCTCCAGTGAATCGTCGATATTCTCGACCAGCCGCGCGTCCTCGCCGCCGGTCTGGCGCTCCACCAGGCTGGTGACGTACAGCCGCGCCGCATTCAACGGCTGCAGGATGTCGTGGCTGGCCGCGGCCAGAAAACGCGTCTTCGATATATTGGCGTCCTCCGCGGTGCTCTTGGCCTGCGCGAGTTCGGAGTTAAGCCGGGTCAGTTCCTCGGTGCGGTCGCGGACGCGCTTTTCAAGCGTGGCGTTGGCGCGCTCCAGCGCTTCCGCCGCCTCGAAGCTCGGCGTCACGTCGGAGAAGGTGATGACCATTCCACCGTCGGGCATGCGATTGGCGCGGACCTCGATGACGATCTGCCGGTCCGTCAGCCGCTCGAGGTAAGGCTCGCCCTCGGTGGTATAGGCGGCGAGGCGCATCTGCGTCTGGCTTTCGGAACTGCCGAAGGATGGCGGACTGGTGGCGCCGATGAATTCCAGGATCTCCCGCAGCGGAATGCCGATCTGAACGATGTGCGGCGGCAGGCCGAGGATTTCCCCGAATTGCCGGTTGGAGCAGATCAGCTGCAGGTCCGGATTGAACACCGCAATGCCCTGCCGCACATGATTCAGCGCGGTCTGCAGGATTTCGCGGTTGAAATGCAGCGCGGCATGCGAATCATCGAGCAATTTCAGCGCCGCCTTGGCCGAGACGGTGCGCTTGCGCAGCAACAGCGACAGCACCAGGCGCGAGGAGGCCGCGCCGATCGAGGATGCGATCAGATGTTCGGCGTGCTGCAGCAGCTCGAAGTCGGCCGGCGCCAACGGGTCGAGGGTGACGCGGTGGCTGGCCGCGAAGGCTTCGAATGATTCGCGGGTCCGTTCGGGGCCGAGATATTGCGTGACCGTGCCGAGAATGTCCTGCACCGTCACGGTGGTGCGCCAGCGCCGGAATGTCGGCGCCATCGGCGCCAGTGCATTCGGCACGAACACGTCGGCCTGGACCCGCTCGATCGACGACGGCTGACGCCACAGCGACAGCGCGACATAGGTCAGGATGTTCAGCGACAGGCTCCACAGCACGCCATGCATCAGCGGCGGCAGATCGGTGCCGAACAGTTCTTGCGGGCGCAGCGCCTCGATGCCGAACGGGCCATGCGCAAGAAGCATCATGCCCACGGTGTTGCCGTCCAGGAAGCTTGGAATGAACAGCGTATAGGCCCAGGTGGCGAAGCCGACCAGCATGCCGCCGATGGCGCCGCGCGCGGTGGCGCGGCGCCAGATCAGGCCGCCGAAAAACGCCGGCGCGAACTGCGCGATCGCCGCAAAGGACAATAGCCCGATCGCGGCCAGTTGGGTGTTGCCCAGCGCGCGGAAGTACAGATACGCCATCACCATGATGGCGAAGATCGCGATGCGGCGAACCTTGAGCAGAAAATTGCCGAAGTCCTTGCGGCCGATGCGCGATTCCGGATTGCGCTGCAAAACCAGCGGCATCACGATATCGTTGGAGACCATGATGGCGAGCGCGACGCATTCGACGATGACCATGGCGGTCGCCGCGGAAAGGCCGCCGATGAAAACCGCGACGCTGAGCAGCGTCGAATCGGCCTCGATCGGCAACGCCAGCACGAACATGTCGCTGTCGACAGCGCCGAACGGGAAGGTGATGAGGCCCGCGATCGCGATCGGAATCACGAAGATGTTGATGACGACCAGATACAGCGGAAACAGCCAGCGCGCGCGTCCGACTTCCGCGTCGTTGGAGTTCTCCACCACGCTGACGTGAAACTGCCGCGGCAGCAGCATGATTGCGCAGA
Organism: Tardiphaga sp.; assembly: GCA_028290765.1. The sequence goes on along the minus strand of JAQGJF010000494.1, from coordinate 2,143 downwards.
ACGACAACAGCGTCATGGTCAGGAAATTGCCGAGCGACGGCGTGTAGTTGATGGCGCGGACCGCCTCCGGCGTCTTCATGGCCCGTTCGAACAGTTCGACCGGGCTGAACATCCAGAACGTCACGAAGGCGCCGGCGGCGATGAAGGCGACCAGCTTCACGATCGATTCGGTCGCGACCGCGAGCATCAGGCCGTGCTGGTGTTCGGTGGCGTCGGTCTGGCGGGTCCCGAACAATATCGCGAACGCCGCCATCGCCATGGTGACGATCAGCGCGATGTTGCCGACGATGGGGATGTTGGCGATGGCCTGGTCTTCGCCGAGAATGGTCTCCAGCGACGACGCCACCGCTTTGAGCTGCAAGGCGATATAGGGAACCGAGCCGACGATCGCGATCAAGGCGACGGTCGCAGCGACCGCCTGGCTCTTGCCGTAACGCGCGGCGATGAAGTCGGCGATCGAGGTGATGTTCTGCGATTTAGCCAGCTGGATCACCCGGCGCAGCAGCGGCGTGAAGCAGGCGATCATCAGGATCGGGCCGACATAGATCGCGAGAAAATCGGTCGAGGTCCGGGTGGCAAAGCCGACCGAGCCGAAAAACGTCCACGACGTGCAATAGATCGCCAGCGACAGCGGATAGATCAGCGCGCCGCCGCGGCCGCGTTGCGAACGCGACAGCCGGTCGCCGTAACTGGCGACGAAAAACAGGAACCCGATATAGCCGAATGCGGCTGCGATCACGCCCAAATCGTGCAGCATCGCCTGCTCCCTGCGGGTGGCTAAGTTCCAGACCCGCCAGCGAAATCTAGCGCGTTGCGAGGTCGCAAGCGACAGGGATTTGGCGTGTTGGTGAATGCGGTAGCGGTCTGATCCCATCCCCCCTTGCGGGAGGGTCCACGATCAACAGCGGAATGAGGGAAGGTCCTGCGTCGCCGGCAGGCGTTCCGGCGAAGGAGACGCCCTATTCCGCCGCCATGGATTGCGCCCGCAGCGGAAGGCCGAGGCGTTCCCACACCTGCAGCAGCGCCTCGGCGAGATGATCGATCAGGGCGTCCTCGTGATAGGGCGAGGGTGTGATCCGCAGCCGTTCGGTGCCCTTGGCCACGGTCGGGTAATTGATCGGCTGGATGTAGATGCCGTGCTCTTCCAGCAGGATGTCGCAGGCCTGCTTGCAGCGTTCGGGGTCGCCGACGAATACCGGAACGATATGGGTTTCGCTGGACATCACCGGCAGTCCGGCCGCGGTCAGGATCGCCTTGACGCGGGCGGCGCGATCCTGATGGCGCTCACGTTCCCAGTTCGAGGTCTTGAGATGGCGGATCGCCGCGGTCGCCGCGGAGCAGATCGCCGGCGGCAGCGCGGTGGTGAAAATGAATCCCGGGGCATAGGAGCGCACCGCGTCGATGATATCGGCGGAGCCTGCGATATAGCCGCCGAGGCATCCAAAGGCCTTGGCCAGCGTGCCTTCCAGAATGTCGATGCGATGCATGACGCCGTCGCGCTCGGCGATGCCGCCGCCGCGCGGGCCGTACATGCCCACCGCGTGGACTTCATCGACATAGGTCATGGCGCCGTAGCGTTCGGCGAGATCGCAGATCTTCGCCAGCGGCGCGATATCGCCGTCCATCGAATACAGGCTCTCGCAGGCGATCAGTTTCGGCCGCTCCGGACCGGCCGCGCGCAACAGCTCTTCCAGATGCGCCATGTCGCTGTGACGAAACACCTGGCGCTCGCAACCGGATTGCCGGATGCCTTCGATCATCGAATTGTGATTGAGCGCGTCGGACAGGATCAGGCAATTGGGGATCAATTTGCCGATGGTGGCAATGCCGGTCTGGTTCGAGACATACCCCGAGGTGAACAGCAGCGACGCCTGCTTGCCGTGGAGGTCAGCCAGTTCCTGCTCGAGCTGGACCAGCGGATGATGGGTGCCCGCGATATTGCGGGTGCCGCCGGCGCCGGTACAGACCCGGGTCGCGGTTTCGACCATGGCGCCAACAACCTTCGTGTGCTGTCCATTCCCGAGGTAATCATTGGAGCACCAGATCACGACATTGCGCGGCCCCTTCGGGGAATGCCACACCGCATGCGGGAACCGGCCCGCGATCCGTTCGAGATCGGCGAAAACCCGGTAGCGCCGCTCGT
>JAQGJF010000478.1 GCA_028290765.1 Tardiphaga sp. | reverse complement strand
AAGCTGCGAAACACCGAACCAGGCATGATGCAGGCATCGAGTTTGGCCTTTGAAACATCTACTCCACAAATGATCTTCTTCACGGTAACCTGCCTTGTGCGTACGATTGCGGTCCAGCGACTGTTCGGTCGTGCGTGACAACGGCGAAGATCCCAGGCTCACCCACGGTTGTTGCCGGAGGGGGTTCGGGCGACATCGCCGCGGGGGTTGGGCGGGGGGCACCGGCCAAAGCGCTCAGTCGCTTCCATCGCACATTTTCTGCAATGTTCAGATACAAGGGGGCGTCGCAACGAGATAGGCTCGGGTTGTTGAGGCGCCCCCTCACCCGACTCGCGCGCTAACGCGCGCAAGCCGACCTCTCCCCGCACGCGGGGAGAGGTGAAGCTGCGATGCGCAGCTCAATGTACGCTACTGAAAATTGATCTGGATGCTCTGGTATTTGTTTCCGAGCGGGGCGCCGTCGGGATACATGTCGAAGGCATAGACCTTGCCGATCGAACTGGTCTGGAACTGGAACGTGTTGTTGCCGCGTCCCGCCGCATTGGTCTTGATGTCGCCGAGCAGGGTCACGCATTTGAGGAACAAATGATAGGTCGTGTTCGGCGCGACTTTGGTGAGCCGGACATTGACCGTGGTGAAGCCGTTGGCGCGAAGCGTCACCATGGCTTCGCCGCCGACCGAGGCCGGTGCGGGGGTGGGGGGGACCGTACTGTTGGTGCAATCGGAGAAGTCCTGTTTCACCATCAAGGTCAGAACCCGCGTCTTGGCCTCGGCCGCGGTGGTGAAGCCCGCGGCGGTGACAAGAACGGCCAGCATGAACAACAGGCCGGGGCGACGGCTTGAATGGTGCATCGAGGCTCTCCGTGAGGTGATGGGCGGGTGTGTCAATTGCGCGACGGGAAAATGCCGTTCAGCGCAATGCAGAAGCTGATTACCGTGAAGGGTTGCCGATTCTCATGCGCCACGCTGTTGCCCATCATGCCGATCGCACTCGGATCGAAGGCCGGAAGCGGGCTGCTCGGCGGGGCGTAGATATCGACGTCCGCCGGCGTCGTCGCACCCGTCGCAGCCTCCGCCAGCGCCAGGGTGGTGCCGGGAATCGCGGAAGACGCCGCCGTGGCGCTGGCATTCAGGATATGATTGTGTCCCGGCATCTCGGCGATGGTCAGGGTATGGCCCGCCTCGCCAAAGACGGTTCCGAGATTGAAGCCGTTGCCGACATGCATCGGGACCATGCCCTGCAGGTTCGGCAGCTTGAAGGTGCTGATGCCGTCGCCGCCAAAATAGGTCCCTATCAGGGAGAACAAGGCCGAGTTCTGGCTGATGGCCATGGTCTGGCCGTTGCACAGGGCCCAGCCCTGCGGCGGATAGGGAAACGCCATCATGCGAATCTCGGACAGATAGGGCTGCGGCATGTGTTCTGCTCCAGGACTTCAACGGCAAGGCAGGACTTCAACGGCAAGGCAAGACTTCAACGGCGACGATCGGAAGGCAGCGGCGAGCTCAAGGGCGCGACGGGAAAATCCCGCTCATGCAGATGCAGAAATTGACCGCCAGTGTGGGCATCATGTTGTTGTGTGGCTGTCCGCCTCCCGTGGAACCGATCGCCGCTCCGTTCTGGGCGACGTTCGGCGCCGCGGTGCCGTAGAGCTGGACGACGCCTTTGGTGCCGTCCCCGTTCACATATTGGCCCTTCGCATAGATTCTGCCTTTCGGATCGGTCGAGTCGGCGATGGCGGCGGTGGCCTGGACCGCATGATTGTGGACCGGATTTTGCGCGTCCACCAAGGTGACGGTCTGGGCGCCGTCGAAGTCGCCGAGATTGTAGGTCGACAGTCCGGGACCCGTGCCGACGCCCACCGGCACGTTGCCCTCGAGGTCCGGAAGCGCGAAAGTCCTCACGCCGTCGCCGCCGAAATAGGTTCCGATCAGGGAGAACAATGCGGCGTTTTGCGTAATGGGAACGAGCTGCCCATTGCAGAGCTGCCAGTTGAGCGGTGCGAAGCTGCACGCAAAAATGCGTATCTCGGCAAGGAACGGATCGCTCATCTGGGCACTCCTGGCGGGATGGGAATCTCGGTCGAGGGCAGGAGACAGCTGCTACTGACGCGGTGGATAGGTCCCGGCCGTGGCGATGATGTAGTTCACCGCGAGGTACGGTTGCACATTGTTGTGGAACAGGCTCTGGCCGTCGTTGCTGACGGAGCTTGAAACGAGCGTGGTGGAGGTCGTTGCCGGCGCGTAGACGTTGGCGTTGGGCTGGCTGCTGGTCGCGGACGCGGGCATGGTGGCGGTGGTCGGCACCTTGACCTGCCCCGCGGTGGCGGCGACCAGGCTATGGCTGTGATGCGGCAGCTCGGCCACTTGCAGCGTGACAGTCTCGACTCCGGCCATTTGACCGGGAATATAGCCGCCGCCCTGATGTATCGGCACCCGGCCGCGCAGGTCGGGCAACCCGAATGTGTTTGCGCCGTCGCCGCCATAGGTCGTTCCGAGCAGCGAATACAGCGCGTCGTTATTGGCAATCGAAATGAGGCTGCCGTCGCAGAAGAGCCAGTCGAGTGGCGCGAAGCTACCGGCGAAGATACGGATTTCGCCCAAATACGGATCGCTCATGATGCCGTCCCTCCGGTCGAATTCAAATCGTCTAGCGCGTCAAGATCGCAGCGTCTCGAAATTCAATGCATCATTCGCGGGCGTCGAAATCGACGCCTGCCATGATCGATGCGTGTCATGATCGAGGTGATGCCCAACCCGAAGTGATGCCAAAAACAGCGTTTTCCCCGGCGCATTTTATTTCTTGTTGTTTCTTCACTCGGCAAGCTTTCGTCACCGATTAAAAAACTCATAACATCAAGTCGGTGAGAGAACAATCCCAAATAGAGCGCAAAATCAAGTGCAATCTTCGTCGTCGGTGCCGATGCAACCGAAGCGAAGCAGGGCGTGGCGAGCAGGGACAAGATGAGAAGAAACTCACGCGCCTGCGTTCGCGCTCGTCGGGCGCCATTGGCTCTTATGGAAGCGAACTTCGGATGTGGAAGGAACACGGGAAACCGGGCTCCTGTGTGAACCGCTTCACACGGCCCCGGACCTGGCGGGTGATATTTTAACCATTAGTCAACCGGGAATTGTACAACCCAGCCGTTTAATGATATTTTAACTATCGGAGATCTTTCGGCGGCTTGGCGCGGTTCGGCATCACCGCAATTCGACTGCGCCGCTTCACGTCGAAGTCTCTTCAACTGAAGAAAATACGCGCCGGCGCATCGCAGCCGGCCAGGAGAGGTGGATGTCCGACATCGGGTCCGGCTGGTTCAGCCGCAAGCGTGCGATGGCGTCGCGGTCTGCCAAGATGCCCACACCGCCCACGCCACGTCCGCGACGCAGCGGCATCATGCTGCTCGAACCCCGGATGATGTATGACGCCGCAGGCGCGGCAACGGTCGCGGCGGCGACGCAGACCACTCATGACACTGCGGCGGATCCGGCGGCGGCTGCTGCCGCCGACAAGTCGACGGCCGCCGTCACCAGCAATTCGGGCGCGGACACCCACACGACGACGGATTCGAAGACGACGGCGTCCAACGTCCAGACCGGTTCGGACAACAAAACCTCGTCGCTCGACGCCAGCAATACGTCGACGCCGGCGGCCGGCGCCAGCCCGAGCGAGATCGTGTTCATCGACAAGCAGGCGCCCGACTACCAGATGCTGGCCGACGGCGTGAAGGCCGGCGTCACTGCCGTGATTCTCGATTCCGACAGAGACGGGCTGACCCAGATCGCCGATTATCTGACCGCCCATCCCAGTTCGAATCTCACCACCATCGACATTGTCGCGCACGGCCAGGACGGCATGCTGTTCCTCGGCAATGGTGTGCTCGACAACGCCACCGTCGGCCAATACGCGGCGCAGCTCAAGACCATCGGCGCGGCGCTCAAGAGCGGCGGCGATCTCATGCTCTATGGCTGCGACATCGCCGAGAATCCGGACGGCCTGATCCTGATGCAGCGGATTGTCGAGGCTACCGGCGCCGATGTGGCGGGCTCGACCGGCCCGGTCGGCGACGCCGCCCGCGGCGGCAGCTGGTCGCTCAACGTCACGGCGGGGGCGATCACCTCGGCGGCTCCGTTCACGGCGGAAACCCTGTCGCAGTATCACGGCCTGCTCAACGCCCAGTTGTTCGGTATCGAAACCAACAGCAATGTCGGCCTCAACAGCGGCATCGTCTTCGGCACCGACAACAACGGCAGCGGCGTCGGCGGGGCAACCGGCGTCGGCAGCACGGCGATATCGGCTTTCGCCGGCCTGCATCCTCAGGGCATCCAGCTCGATGTGGCGGACGGTCTGTATTTCGTCCTGACGGTGAGCGACGGCACCCACGGCAGTTCGATCCTGCAGGGGTCGCTGTCCCAGGCGCTCAGCGGCGGCACGCAGACCTTCACCACGGTTTATTCCGACGCCAGCACCGCCAACACGGTCAACTCCTTCCAGGTCGACGTCGCCGACAACATGATCTTCTTCAATCATGTGACCAATTTCGCGCTTTCGTCGCACAGCGACCAGTTCCAGGCGGTGACCTTCAGCGGGGCTCATTTCAGCGGCTCGCACGGGGTCGCAACCCTTTCCACCACGGCGGCGATGCAGGGCCGGTTTCTGGCGGGCATGGTCGTCGATACGGTGAACCATGCGGCGTATTTCTACGAGATCTCTTCCTCGACCAATGCGATCGGCCCGCATGGCGGCATCAGCACCGGGACCCACGGACAACAGCATTTCGCCAACGTCGTCACCGAGGACAGGCTGTACAAGGCAAGCTGGAACGGTTCGAACGTCAATCCGACCGGATTTACCCTGACCCAGTTGCCGATCGCGCTCCAGGGCAACAGCAGTACGATCGTCGGCGCCAACCAGTTTCCGACCTCGCTTGGCGCGATCGCCGGCCTGGCGCTCGATACCACCAACCAGATCCTGTATTTCGACACCAACAACGTCGATACCAGCATCAGCACCAATTCCAGCGGCATCTACAGCTATCATCTCACGGGCAATGCCACCGGCGCCTTCGGCATGGTCTGGACCAAGACCGCTTCTGTCCCGGGCGGCCTGAGCAACCTCATCATCGATCCGCAGACCAACAAATATTACGTCTCGGTCGGCAACGGGTCTACGCCGAACCAGAACGCGATTTATGAAGGCTCGCTGTCCGGCGGTGGTGCGCCCGGCATCTTCATTACCGTCAACCCCACGGGGACGGCCGCCAGCGAGGTATCGTTCGGCCTGGCGCTGGACGAGGCGCCGATACTGACGGTGACCGGCAGCGGCACGCCGGCTTACACCGAGCAGGGGACGGCGGTGTTCCCGCTCGCCGGCAGCCTGCATGTCGGCGCGAGTGATTCCGACACGACCACGCTTTCGGGCGCCACGATCACCCTCGGCAGCAGCGC
>JAQGJF010000457.1 GCA_028290765.1 Tardiphaga sp. | reverse complement strand
ACGGATAGAGATAGGGCCAGGCCAGCGCGCCCGAGAACGTCACATGCGCCTCGAGCCCGAGATGCCGCGAGGCTTTCGCGGCCAGCATCAGCTGGTTGACCGCCCATTCCTGCCGCGCCTTCGGATTGTTGCGAACCGCGGGAACCGCAAAGCCGTCGAAACCTTGGTCATAGGCCGGATGAACCGCGACCAGCTGTCCCTGCAGATGCGTCGACAGTTCGGTGATCGCCACATTCTGCTCGGCGCAGATGCCCTTGATCTCGTCGCAATAGGTCTTGGAACTTGCGGCGCGCTCGAGGTCGAACAGCCGCCCGTCCCAGGTCGGGATCTGGATGCCATTGTAGCCGTGGCCATGCGCCCATTTGGCGATGTCCTTGAGACTATTGAACGGAGCCGCGTCGCCGGCGAACTGCGCGAGGAAAATGCCGGGTCCCCTGATCGTGCCGAGCTTGCTCATCTGGTGGTTCCATCCCTGGTTTCTTGATTGGGTTTTCGAACGAACGCGGCCACCGTACGGTGGCCGGCTCATTATACGCGACTTTGCCGCAACGCGATCAGGCCGAAGCCCGCAGCGGCGGCGCGTTCTTGATCGCCCGGGCGTCGTTCAGCATCTTCATCCATGCGCCCATATAATGGCCGTGGTCGTGCCAGGTCCGGCCGCTGACCAGATTGCCGTCGATCACGCAGGGCTCGTTGACGAAGGTGCCGCCGCAGATTTCGAGGTCGAACTGGCATTTCGGCACCGTCGCCATCCGGCGGCCGCGCACGCAATCGGCCCGCGCCGGAATCTCGACGCCGTGGCAGACGCTGGCGATCGGCTTGTCTTCGGCAAAGAAATGCCGGGTGATCCGGATCAGGTTCGTGTCGTCGCGGATGTATTCCGGGGCCCGGCCGCCGCTGAAGAAGATGCCGAGATAATCCTGCTCGCGGATGTCGGCGAAGGCGATGTCGGCCTCGATGGTATAGCCTTCCCATTCCTTGGTGATGGTCCAGCCCGGCTTCACCTCATGCAGCACCATCTGGTACTGGCGCTTTTCCGGGGCGGCGACGACTGGCTCAAACCCGTCCTCGCGCAGCCGTAGGATGGGATAGAGCGTGTCCACGGTTTCCGTGGCGTCGCCGACAATGACGAGAACCTTCTCTTTGACCGACATCATAAATTTCCTTTTTCTTGATTGATTATCCGAGACGCAGGGCCGACATGTCGGCCTCCGTCAAGACACCGCGGGTGAGGAACAGGTTGGTGATTTCTTCGACCAGTTCGATGAAGACAGGCGACTTGCGCACATGCAGGCCGCGCGGGCGCGCCATCGGGACGTCGAAAATCCGCTCGACCCGGCCGGGCCGCGGCGACATCACGATCACCCGGTCGGCCAGCGCCACCGCCTCGTCCACCGAATGGGTGATGAGAATGATGGTCATGCGGTTGACCATCCAGAGCGCTTCCAGATCGAGCCGCAACTGGTCGCGGGTCAGCGCGTCCAGCGCGCCGAACGGTTCGTCCATCAGCAGCGTCGGCGGCTTGTGCAGCAACGCCCGTGCGATCGAGGCGCGCTGCTGCATGCCGCCGGACAATTCATACGGGTAGCAATCGTGAAAATCCTTGAGCCCGACCGCGGCCAGCAGCACCCGGGCGCGTTCGCGAAACTCCGGATTGTCGAGCCCGCGCAATTCGGCCTGCAGCATCACGTTGCCGTAGACGGTGCGCCAGTCGACCAGCGTGGCCTTCTGGAACACGATGCCGACATCGGTCCGTGGCCTGTCGACCAATTCGCCGTCGACGCGGGTCTCGCCTTCGCTGGATTTGAGCAGCCCGGCCACCAGCCGCAGCAAGGTGCTCTTGCCGCAGCCGGACGGACCGACCACGGCGAGCAGCTCACCGCGGCCGACTTCGAGATCGACCGCGGAAAGTGCCACGGTCTCCTTGTCGCCGCGCCGGAACCGCTTCGTCACGTTGTGCATGACGATCTGCGGATCCGACACCGCGGTGGCCGGAGACGGGCGTTTCAACGCCAGGCTCATGGCCGCACTCACTGGACGAAGGCGTTGGTGAAGAAGGTGTCGCCGGTCCGCTCGGTCGGCAGGTTCTGGTATTCCTTGAGCAGCGCCAGCATCGCCGACCAGTCCTTTTCCGAACCCCAGCCGAGCGGCTTGCCCTTGGTGTTGTCGGACGGGATATGCGCCAGCGAGATTTCGAGCTGGCTCTTGCAGACGTCGCGGTTGATTTCCGGTTTGAACTTGCGCGCCGCATCGACCGCGGCGTAGGGATCCTTCATCGCGGCTTCGTAGGATTTCTGGGTGGCACGGTTGAAGCGCTTGATCAGTTCCGGGCTGGACTTGATGGTGTCTTCATGGGCGACCACGGTCAGGCCGACCAGCGGCACGCCGATATCGTTGTAGGACAGCATGGTCGATTTGACGCCCTTGGCGGCCATGTCGAAACTTTGCGCGTCGACCGAGCCGAGCAGCGCGTCGGCACGCTTTTCCAGCACCGTGATCACCTTGCTGGCGGCATCGACATTGACGATCTTGATCTTGTCGCGGTCGAGGTTGTTGAACTTGATGACGGCCGGCAGCAATTGCGTCAGTGCGTCGCCGGCGGTGGCGGCGATCGACTTGCCTTCGAGGTCCTTTGGCTTGGTGATGCCGGCGTCCTCGCGGGCCACGATGGCGAAGATGCCGCGGTTCATCAGCGACATCGTGGTCCGGATCGGCACGCCGCGCACCGCGCTGACGGCGACGGTGCCGCCATCGACAAAGCCGAAGGTATCGCTCTTGGCGCCGATCGCCTGCGCGGTGGCGCCGCCGCCGCGGCCTTCGCTGATCTTCAGGTCGATGCCTTCATCCTTGTAGTAGCCGCGCTCGACCCCGAGATAGAACGGCGTGTGCATGCCGAGGATCTGCCAGTTGAGCCGCAAGGACACATCGTCAAGAGCGCGAACCGGCGTCGATCCGAGTGCCGCAAGGAGCACGGCACCGGCGAACAGCAAGTGGCTTCGAATTTTCATTGTATCCTCCCAGATGTTTTTTAGTTCGATTGGTTTTTTTAAGTCGTTTTTTATTTGTCAGTGGCCGGCCGAGGTTTGCGCATGCCGGGCCGAGACATGCCACGGCATGATCAACCTCTGCGCCACTTCGACCGCATAATAGAGAACGAGACCGAGCACCCCGAGCACCAGCACGTCGGCAAACACCAGCGGCGTCAGCATCTCGCCGTTGAACACCAGGAGCAGATAGCCAAGCCCGCGGTCGGCGGCGACGAACTCCGCCACCACCGCGGCAGTCGAGGCCAGCGCCGCGGCGACCTTGAGGCCGGTGAAGATTTCCGGCATCGCGCTCGGGAATCGGATCTTCCAGAACGTGCCGAGCCAGCTGACCCCGGTCGAGCGCGAGAACTCCAGGATCTCGGGGCTGACCGATTTGAAGCCGGCGACGCCGGCCACCACGATCGGGAAGAACGACAGCAGGAATACCAGCAGGATTTTCGGGGCGAGGCCGAAGCCGAACCAGATGATGAACAAGGGCGCGATGGCGATCTTCGGCAGGATTTGCAGAAAGATCACGATCGGATAGACGCTGGCCTCGAAGGTGCGCGACCCCGCAATCGCCATCGCCAGCGGAATGGCGACGACGATCGCCAGCACGAAGCCGCAGACCATGCTGGTCATGGTGACCACGAGATGCTCGGCGATGCGGGCGCGCGCCTTGAACAGCTCGACGAAGACTTCGCTCGGCGGCGGCAGCAGATAGCTCTTCACCTGGAAGAAGCGCACCATGCCTTCCCAGAACAGCAGGAACACCACCACGCCCGCGAGCGACAGCAGCAGCGGGCCGATGGTGGGATGGCGGAACACCGACATGAGTTTGGTCATGGGTTGCCCTCCGCGATGCGGGCGCGGCTGCGGGGATCGCGGTCGCCCTTTTTGGAAAATGGCGCCAGCACCACCAGCCGCGAGAGCTCTTCGGCGCTTTTCATGACATCGGCGGCCATTTCGGTGAGAGCGGCCGCAGAGACGCGCGCGGTCGGCCCGATCACGGCCAACCCGGCCACGACTTCGCAGCGGCCGGAGTC
>JAQGJF010000452.1 GCA_028290765.1 Tardiphaga sp. | reverse complement strand
TGCCGGGATCAAGACCTATTTCTTCAACTCGCTGGGTCTGACCCTCATCAAGGTGCCGGTCGGCGTTTTCATCGAAGCGATGGCGGCATTCGCGCTGTCCTTGATGAATCTGCCGCGCAGCCGGCTGATCTTCGGAATTTTCCTGATCGGGCTGATCGTCCCGGTGCAGATGACCCTGGTGCCGCTGACCATCGTGCTGCGCAACCTGGACATGATCGACTCGCTGTTCGGCCTGTTCTGGATCTATCTCGGCTTCGGCCTGCCGTTTGGAATCCTGGTGCTGCGCGGATTCATGAAAGCGATTCCCCGGGAGTTGGTCGAAGCCGCGTTCATGGACGGCTGCAGCTGGTTCGGGGTGTTCTGGCGCATCGTGCTGCCGCTGTCGAAGCCGGCGGTGGTCTCGTTGCTGATCTTCGACGGCGTCGCGACCTGGAACGAATTCCTGCTGGCCCAGATATTTTTGCGCGCCAATACCAACCGCACGCTGCCGCTCGGGGTCGTCAACTTCCAGACCGAATACGCCACCGCCTACGAATTGCTGGCGGCGGCCCAGTGCATCACCATCGCGCCCCTCATCGTCGTCTACCTGGTGTTCCAGCGGCACTTCGTCGATGGACTGTCCGGGTCGGTTAAAGCGTAACCGTATCGGTTAAAGCGTAACCGTATCGGTCAAGTCGTAACTTTTAGCTCAAGGGAAATATCGTCGTCATGTCACTGCCTCCGAACAAACTGACCCGTGTCATCATCAACACCGACGCCAAGAACGAGGCCGACGACCAATACGCCATCGTCCAGGCCCTGCTGACGCAGAGCTTCGAGCTGCACGGCATCATCGCCGCGCATTTCGGTTCGATCAAATCCAAGACCTCGATGCAGGACAGCTACGACGAGGTGATCAAGCTTTTGGACCTGATGGCGCTGCGCGGCCAGGTTCGCGTCGAGAAGGGCGCCGAGGGTCCGATCGCCGATGAAAAAACCGCGGCGGATTCGCCCGGCGCGCGATTGATCATCGAACAGGGAATGAAGGACGACGTCCGTCCGCTCCATGTCGCCTTTCTCGGCCCGCTCACCGACATGGCGGCCGCGCTCCTGATCGAGCCGCAACTCGCCCGGCGCAACATCCGCGTGGTCTGGATCGGCGGCGGCGAATGGCCGGTCGGCGGCCGCGAATACAATTTGATGAACGATATCGCGGCCGCCAATGTGGTCTATCGGTCCGGCATCGAGATCTGGCAGATCCCTTCGCCGGTCTACAAGATGATGGCGGTCGGCTATGCCGAACTCCATGAGCGCGTGTTCGACAAGGGGCCGCTCGGCAAATATCTGGTCGAACAGCTGATCGACTGGAACAGCCGCATGGTGCCGGGGCCGATCGAACACCGCTCGCTCGGCGATTCGCCGGCCATCGGCGTCATGATGTATCCGGACTGCGGCGAATCGTCATGGGTGGCGGCGCCGCAATTCACCGCGGCGATGAATTACCTGCATGAAGGCAAGCGCGGCTCGGTTCGGCTCTACCGAAACGTCGACCAGCGCTATATCCAGGAAGACTTTTTCGCCAAGCTCAGTCGTTTCGCGCGTGGCGTCCGCGAATTCGCGAAATTTGGCGGCTGACGGAAGTTCGATGGCGCATCAGGATCCCATTCAACGGCGCAAGCTCTACCAGGAAGTGCTGGATCGCCTGACCGCGCGCATCGTGGCGGGCGAATTCGGCCCCAACGATCAGCTTCCTTCGGAGCGGGAACTGATGGAATCCTATCGCGTCGGACGGCCTGCCGTCCGCGAGGCGCTGCAGCATCTCGAGCGCTCCGGGATCGTGGCCATCACCCACGGCGAACGAGCCCGGATCGTGGTGCCAACGCCCGAGACGCTGGTCGAACAGATCGCCGGCGGCGCCCGGCATCTCCTGAGCATGCAGCCGGATTCCTTAGGCCACCTGAAAGGAGCCCGGCTGTTTCTCGAGACCGGCATGGCGCGCCTGGCCGCCGAGCACGTCGATGAGGCCGCGCTGGCCGAACTGCGCCGCCTGGTCGAGGCGCAACGCCGCGCCGTGGCGGATCCGGAAGAGTTCGTCCGCTACGATATGTCGTTCCATCGCCAGATTGCCGCGATGAGCGGCAATCCGATCTTCCCGGCCATTATCGAGGGAATGTTCGGCTGGCTTGGCGAATATTACCGCTCGCTGGTTCGCGCGCCCGGCGCCGAACAATTGACGCTGGCCGAGCATGAGCGGATCGTCGATGCGCTTGCGTCTCGCGATCCCGCCAGGGCCGAACAGGCGATGCGCGATCATCTGACCAGGGCCAACACCATGTACCGGCGCTTGCTGCGGCCGGACGATGCAAACTCCTCCGGACCCGATGACGACACCTGATCGCGATCTCATTATCCGCTATGGAACAAGCGAGCCGCCCGCGACGGGCCGCCGGTTCGAATGCGGACGGTTTTCCTTCGTGTTGGAAGACGGCGCGGTGCGTTGGCTCAAATGGGATGACCGGGAAATCCTGCGCGGCATCGCATTTCTGCTGCGCGACCGGGATTGGGGGACGCCGCCGGCGGATCTCGATGACATTTCGATCGAAACGAAATCCGGGCGATTGTCGATTCGCACCCAGGGGCGCATCGCCTGCGACGGCGAGACTTTCACATTTTCATCGGCGATCCACGCCGATCCCGACGGCACCTTCGCGTTCACCACGGAAGGACAGTCGAGCGGTCCGATCCTGACCAACCGCTGTGGTCTGGTGATCCTGCATCCGGCGGATTTTGCCGGTCTGGATCTCGAGATCGACCATTGCGACGGAAGCCGGCAGACCACGCAGTTTCCGCGCCTGATCAGCCCCGGGCAGCCTGCCTTCAGTATCCGTACGCTGAGCTACAGGCCGACCGGCGGGCCCGATGTGAAATGCCGCATCGAGGCCGCGCTGCCGTCGCAGGAAAACGCGCCGTGCGAGATGGAGGATCAGCGCAACTGGTCGGACGCGTCCTACAAGATCTATGTCGGGTCGCTGCTCGACCCCTGGCCGTACCGGCTTCAGCCCGATTTCCGTCTCCGGCAGCACATCGAGATCGAGGTGGCGGAAACCGCGGCACCGTCGGTTAAATCCGCGGTCGATACCAAACTGAGTTTTGGCGCCGGCGAGACGGGACGGATGCCGCCGATCGGCATCGGCTTCGGCGTCGAACAGCCGCCATGCCATGGCGCTGCTGTGCAGGCGCTCGAAGCGCTGTCACCGCAGACATTCGTACTGATCGGCCGGTCGGACGCAGCGGATTTCGAGACCAGATCGGCTGAAGTCGCGCGCCTCGCGACGCGCTGCGATGCCGCCGTCGAGCTCCAACTGATCTTACCGCCGACCCGCGAACCATTGCCGGATCTGCAGTTTGTGGCGGCTATCCTGCACCGCGCCGGCACTTCGCCGAAATCCGTGATGGTCTGTCCCGATGCGCTCCTGAAAAGCTATCAGCCCGGCAGCGCCTGGCCCGACCTGCCGCCGCTGGAGGATTATTACCGAGCGGCAAAGGCCGCCTTCCCCGATTCCGAGATCGGTGGCGGCATGGTGACGTTTTTCACCGAACTCAATCGCAAACGTCCGACCGGCGCCGGCATCGACTACATCACACACAGCACCTCGCCGATCATCCATGCCGCCGACGACGATTCGGTGATGGAGACCCTGCAATCGCTGCCGGCAATGGCGCGAACGGTGGCGGCGCTTTGGCCGCGCCTGAGATACCGCGTCGGTCCGGCATCGATCGCGCTGCGCAGCAACCCCTATGGCGCGAGCTGCGTGGCCAACCCGGACCGAGGCCGGCTGCCGCTCACCGACCGCGATCCGCGTCAGAGCGGCCTGTTCGCCGCGGCCTGGAGCGTCGGATACGCCGCAGCGCTGGCCGGCTTCGAACTCGACGGCTTGTCGCTGCACGACCTCACCGGACCCTTGGGCATCTTGTCCACCGAACAGGATCGCGAGTTGTGGACCGGCTTCGCGCCGGAGTCTCGCGTGCGGCCGGTGTTCCATGTGATGCACGCGCTGTCGGCCGCGGCCAGCAGCGCGGTGCTGCCTTGCGTCAGCGCGCCAGCGGGCATCGCCGCCATCGGATGGAAGACCAGCCGCAACGTCCATCATGCGCTGATCGCCAATCTTCGATCGTGCTGCCACGAACTGACCCTGGATGCAGCGAGCGAGGTTCTGGTGCTGGACACAGGAAGTTTCGCCGCGGCGGTGGCGGACCCGAATTGGGCATCGCGCAGCGGCGATACCGTCAGCAGGCTCGCACTCGAGCCCTATGCCGTCGCCTTCGTTCGCTGGTAAGGCGCGGCAGCAGCGGAAAGAAAACCCATGACTTCACTCACCCGCATCGAAGCCGAATATCTCATCGAAACCCCGCTCGACCCGCGCGTCACCGCAGAGGCGATGGCGGGCGAACAATCGAGCGGCACTTTCGTCGCGGTGCCGGGCGAAACCGCCGAACTCAAGGCGCGCGCCGCGGCACGGGTCGAAACCATCCGGCTGCTCGAAGATGCTGCCGGTCCGTCGCTGCCCGTTGCACGACCGATGAGCGAGAACGGCCCGTGGCATCGGGCGCATGTGAAACTGTCCTGGCCGCTCGACAATATCGGTCCCTCGCTCCCCAACCTCCTGGCAACCGTGGCCGGCAATCTTTGGGAATTGCGCCAGTTGACCGGGCTGCGGCTGCTCGACCTGCATTTGCCCATGGCCTTCGCGAGCGCCTATCGCGGACCGAAGTTCGGCGTCGCCGGCACCCGCCGGCTCGCCGGCGTCGCGGATCTCCCCTTGATCGGCACCATCATCAAGCCCAGCATCGGCTTCAGCCCGGCCGAAACCGCTGATCTGGTTCAGACCCTGTGCGAGGCAGGCGTCGATTTCATCAAGGACGACGAGCTTCAGTCGGATGGCAATCATTGCCGGTTCGACGATCGCGTTCGCGCCGTCATGGCTGTGGTCAACGACCATGCCGGCAGAACCGGCAAGAAAATCATGTTCGCCTTCAACCTGACCGGCGATCTCGACCAGATGCGCCGGCGTCACGATGGGGTACTCGCGCACGGCGGCACCTGCATCATGGCCAGCCTCAACTCCGTCGGCCTGGTCGGCATGATCGAACTCGGCCGACACAGCCAGCTTCCGATCCATGCCCACCGCAACGGCTGGGGGGCGATCAGCCGACATCCTTCCCTTGGCTGGGAGTATACCGCGTGGCAGAAAATCTGGCGGCTCGCCGGCGCCGACCACATGCATGTCAACGGCATCGACAACAAGTTCAGCGAGACCGATGCGAGCGTGATCGCCTCCGCCAAGGCATGCCTGACGCCGATGTTCGAGGACGCAGCTTACCTTGCGATGCCGGTGTTTTCGTCCGGCCAGTCGGCCAAGCAGGCTCACAAGACGTTCGAGGCGCTCGGGTCGACCGATCTCATCTTTGCCGCCGGTGGCGGCATTCTGGCGCATCCCGAGGGGCCGGCCGCCGGCGTGGCGGCGCTTCGCGAAGCCTGGGCCGCGGCCATTCCCGCCAAAACGCCGCGCGCAAGCCGATGAGCGCTTCGGTCCTGCCCAATTCAGTCCTGCCCAACGGACCTCTGGTTGCCTTCTACGGCGACGACTACACCGGCTCGTCGGCGGCGATGGAAGCGCTGGCTTTCGCCGGCCTGCCGACGATCCTGTTTCTCGAGCCACCGACTCCGCAACGCCTCGCGGCGGCGGCGCATTTCCACGGCATCGGCATTGCCGGCACAGCGCGTTCGCAAAGCAACCCATGGATGGAGCAGAATCTTCCGTCGATATTTCGAACGCTCGCCGCCATCGGCGCACCGTTCTCGCATTACAAGACCTGCTCGACATTCGATTCGGCCCCTCACATTGGTTCGATCGGACGTGCCGCCGATCTCGCGATCCCGCTATTGGGCGGGCAATGGCATCCGATGATCGTCGCGTCGCCGGCGATGGGCCGCTATCAGGCCTTCGGCCATCTGTTTGCCACGGTGGATGGCACAGGATATCGCCTCGATCGGCATCCGACCATGTCGCGACATCCGGTCACGCCGATGGATGAGGCGGATCTGGGCCGTCACCTGGCGCGCCAGACCAGCCGGACCATCGGCCTGGTGGATTTTGTGACGATGGCGGCAGGCCATGCCGATGCCGCCCTGATGAAGCAGATCGTGAGCGGCGCCGAAATCATTTCGATCGACGTCCTCGATCGGAAAACCCTCGAACAGGCCGGCCGTCTGATGTGGGACCATCGCGGCGAAAGACTGTTTGCGGTGGGCTCTCAAGGGGTGGAGCAGGCCCTGGTTGCCCATTGGCAAGCGGTGGGCCTGATCGAAACACCCGACCGGCCGGCGGGCTTCGCCGCCGTCGACAGGATGGCCGGCATCTCGGGATCCTGTTCGCCGGTCACGTCGGAGCAGATTTCATACGCCGAAAAAACCGGCTTCGAAATCATCCGGGTGGATGCCACCCGGGCCGTCGCGGCATCGGCATGGCAAAACGAGATCGACCGAAGCGCCCGCATCGCGCTGGATGCGCTTTCCGCGGGGCGCGATCCGCTGCTGGTGACGGCCCGGGGAGCGGACGATCCCGCCATCGCCGCCTTGCGAACCGCCGTTGAAACCAGCGGATCATCGCTCGAGCAGGTCAATGCCCGCATCGGCAGCGGCCTCGGGCAAGCGCTCAACCTGATACTGGCGGCGGCAAAACTTCGCCGTGTCGTGGTCGCCGGCGGCGACACTTCGGGGCATGCGGTCAAAGAGTTGAATATGTATGCGCTATCGGCCATCGCGCCGTTGGCTTCCGGCGCGCCGCTATGCCTCGCGGCTTCGGAAGTTCCAGCGTTCGCGATCGAGATCGTGCTGAAAGGCGGCCAAGTCGGCCAAACCGACCTGTTCCGCGTCGCCAGAGACGGCCATTCCGTCCAGGTCTGATCGCAGCTCATGGCAATAGCGGAATTTGGGAACCGAGTTCCCGGCGCGGCGTTGTGAGGCAAAGGCACCGGAGGCGCCGATGAAACGATGGCTGATCGGTTGCTGCATTGCGATGATTGCCGGTCCCGGTCTTTCGCAGCCGAAGAAGGCGGAAGCGACCTACTACGTCGTGCTGAATACGCTGACCAAGCAATGCTCCGTCGTCGACAAGCCGCCCAAGACCGATACGCCCAACATCACGGTGGCAAGCGACACGATCTACGACAAGCGGACCGAGGCCGAGGCGGCCGCCAAGACCTTGAAACCTTGCATGCCGTGAATCCGGGGGCGCTGCCACGAAAGGAGATGGCCCGTGGCGAAGATCATCTGGCGAAGCTGGCGCAGCGTCTCTGTCATCCTGCTGGTGCTGTTCGCCGGCGGATTACTGATCGCGGCAGGCGCCGCGTTGTTGCGCGCCGTTCCATGGCAGCCGATGCTGGCGACAAATCAGGCTCCGCCCAACGGCACGCCGGGATCGGCGCAGCCCGGCACGCTCGGCATGGCGCGACCGCATTCGCCGATTCAGGAGCGGTGAGTGGCGCGGCAACTCGTAGCCCGGATGAGCGCAGCGACATCCGGGGTGCCACGGATCGATAGGCTTAACCCGGATGTCGCTGCGCTCATCCGGGCTACAAGGCGAC
>JAQGJF010000451.1 GCA_028290765.1 Tardiphaga sp. | reverse complement strand
TGGCGCGTGCTGGCGACGCTGGGTTTCCGCGATGATGCCTGCAGCGCGCAATATATCGCCCATTGTACCCGAACCCATAAATCCACCATCAGCCGCGCGGTCATCGCGCTGTTGCAACGGCAGTTGATCGAGCGCGTGGAAAATGCCGACGACCGGCGGGAATTTGCGCTGCGCATGACGCGTAAGGGACAGGCGCTGTACGAAGAGCTGATCCCGCGCCTCAAGCTTAAGGAGCAGGAGATCCTATCATGCCTCTCGGCGCAGGAACGCAAGGAATTCGCTTCTGCGCTCGGCAAGATCGAAAAGCACCTTGGGCTGGTGCAGAGCAGCCGTACCGCAGAGGCGGACGTATATTGAGGCGGTAGCGATAGCGGAATCGCCCGACGTGGAGAGGCTGCCTGTTCACCCGTTACACAAACGAGCGCGTCGGCTTCACATGCAGCGCATAGGCATCGCAGGCCTCGCTGGCGCGCGGATAGAGTTCACGCACCGTTGGATCGTGCCCGGGAATGACGCGGTCGGGATGGCCGGCGAGGCGCTCGACGATGGCCCAGCCTTCGTACATGTCGCCGATATTGTAGACGATCGGAAACGGACTGCGGCGATGCATGTTGCCGTAATAATGCGCGGCGTCCGATGCCAGCACCACCGGGCCGCGCTCGGTCGGCACCCGCACCACCTGCAATCCGTCGGAATGGCCGCCGACCCGATGCAGCGTCACGCCGGGCGCGACCTCGCCGTCGCCATCGTGAAACGTGACGCGCTCGCCATAGACGTGGCGGACCATCAGCGTGACGTCTTCCGCCGAGAACGGATGCCGCAGCGTGCCGTGGCACATGCAGCGGCCGGTGGCGTAGCTCATCTCGCGGTCCTGCAGATGAAACCGCGCTTTAGGGAAACGATCGAGATTGCCGGCGTGATCGTAATGCAGATGGGTGACGACGACGTCCCGGATGCCGTCGGCGTCGACGCCGAACGCCTTCAGCGCATCGACCGGATTGAGCGTGAGCTTGCGGCTTCGCTCCTGCGCGGCGGCCTCGTTGAAGCCGGTATCGACCAGGATGTCGCGGCCGCCACCACGGATCAGCCAGACGAAATAATCGAGATCGGCTGCCGCGGTCTCATGCGGATCCGGCTGCAGATAGTTCATGTGAGGCGTGCGCTTGGGCATGGTCGCATAGCGGATGGCATAGATTTCGTAGGTGTCGCCCATCGGTCTCAACTCCCGTCGCGGTCTTTTTCGTTGACCGCAACAAGCCACCGCCATCTCGAAAGGTCAAACCACTGGGCCAGGCTGGTGGCCGGCGCCGGACGTCAATGCCGGACCCGGCCGCGACGGAGATCTTCGATCGGTGCCGGCCGCGGCTCCGGCCGGAATCACGCATTTTCTCAGAATCGGGCGTTTTGCTTGCCGAACCAAAGTGATGGACATCACAGTGGCAAGACTAATTTCGGGCGATAGTGCCCCCATCGGCGCCTTGTATTGGCGCCCCACCCATCGGACGGAGATGACAATGATGATCCGGCACAAATACCTCAGCAGAACGCTCGCGGTGGCGTTTCTGGCGAGCGGCCTGGCAATGGCGTCGGCCCACCGGTCGGCCAAGGCAGAGGAGCTTTCGACCCAGCAAATCGTCGATGGCCTGAAGGTGCGGAAAACCCGGGGCCTGAGCATGCCCTCCCAACAGCCAGCGATGGACCCGGACGATCTGGCCTTCGTCAAGCGGGTTCGCGGCCAAACCCGTTCGCTGTCGTTCGACGACCGTGAAAAGCTCGCCGCGATCGCGCCGAAACGGCCGAAGATCGATCTGGAGATCAATTTCGAATACAACTCGGCGGCGTTGACGCCGGCAGCCGAACCACAATTGAACAGTCTGGGTAAGGCTCTGACCAGCGCCGAACTCACGGGCTCCGTCATCATGCTTGGCGGCCATACCGACGCCAAGGGCGGCGAGGACTATAACCAGAAGCTGTCGGAGCGCCGGGCCGAAGCGGTCAAGCGCTTCCTGATCGAAAACTATCGCATCCCCGCGGCCAACCTGATGTCCGCCGGGTATGGCAAGAGGGGCCTGAAAAATACCGCCGATCCCTATGCCGCGGAAAACCGTCGCGTCGAGATCGTCAACATGGCCGAGAAAGAACAGGCGTCACAGTAATTGCGTCGTCACATGACCGATCCAGGACACTTGCGCCAGGCCTTATCAAGACCGAATTGACCCGGCTCTGCAGGCCCCCTGCGCGACGCCGCGGGACATCGGACCTGTGTCGCCACAAGCTTAGAACTCCGAGCGCGATCAATTGTCGCGCCGGCTTGAGAATATTTCCGACAGTTGACACCGGCGACCGCCCCGGTTTGATAATGCGGATTGCGTGGAGTAGGGTCGCCGTGGCGCAAGCTGGGATCGGCGCCCCATGGCCTGGAACCGGCGTCGAATGAAAATCCGCTTCGTATTGCCCTTTATTTTGATTTTGTCATTTGCGCAGGTCATCCAGCCGGCCGTGGCACAGAATCGTGGCGACCGGATCGCACTGGTGATCGGAAACGCAAAATATCCCGATGCCGATGCGCCGCTGAAAGAGCCCA
>JAQGJF010000429.1 GCA_028290765.1 Tardiphaga sp. | reverse complement strand
TGCGAAACTTCGACTTTTATACCCGTTCGCTGGGACTGCGGTTCGTCAAGAAAACCGTCAATTTCGACGATCCCGGCACCTATCATTTCTATTATGGCGACGAGGCCGGCCATCCCGGCACCATCCTTACCTTCTTCCCCTGGGAGCAGGCTGCGGCCGGCCGCAACGGAGTCGGCCAGACCCAACAGACCGCGTTTCGCGTGCCCGCGCGATCGCTCGGCTACTGGACGCATCGCTTCATCGAAAAAGGCATCGCCCATGAGGCGCTGGAAAAGCGCTTTGGCGAATCCGTACTGCCGTTCACCGATCCCGACGGCATGAGCCTGGCCTTGGTCGGCGTCCCCGGCGCCGAGAACGAAGCCGGCTGGAGCAACGGCGATGTCCCCGCGGAACATGCGATCCGCGGTTTCCACGGCGTGACGCTGCTGCTCGAGAACGCGAAAAAAACCAGCGCCATTCTCACCGACGTGTTCGGCTTCAGGGAAACCGCGCGCGAGGGCTCGATCATCCGGCTATCGGCCGGTAACGCCACCGGCGGCATCGTCGACATTTACGAGGCCAAGGGATTTTTGCCGGGCCGGCAGGGCCGTGGTTCGGTGCACCACGTCGCGTTCCGCGCCGTCGATGACGCGGACCAGGCCGAGATGGCGCGCAAGCTGGTGGAGACGCATGGTCAGCGCCCGACCGAACAGAAGGACCGCAACTACTTCCGGTCGGTCTATTTCCGCGAACCCGGCGGCATCCTGTTCGAGATCGCCACCGACATTCCGGGATTTGCGGTGGATGAGCCGGTCGAAACGCTGGGCGAACATTTGAAACTGCCGGCCTTCCTGGAGCCACACCGCAAGGATATCGAGAACGTGCTGCCGTCATTGGAAAGGGCTGCGTAATGAGTAACGATCTCTCCTTCATCCATCGCTTCGAGCCGGGCAACCGGCCCGAAGCACCGCCGCTCCTGTTGCTGCACGGCACCGGCGGCGACGAGAACGACCTCCTGCCGCTTGGGCGGAGCGTCGCTCCGGGCGCATCGCTGCTCTCGGTGCGCGGCCAGGTGCTGGAACACGGCATGCCGCGCTTCTTCGTCAGGCTCGCCGAAGGCGTGTTCGACGAGGACGATTTGCGCCGCCGCGCCAACGATCTCGCCGATTTCGTCGAGGCCGCGCGCCGGCGCTATGGCATCGCCGCGCCCGTGGCGCTCGGTTACTCCAACGGCGCCAACATCGCCGCGGCGATCTTGCTGCTCCGGCCGCAGGTGCTGGCGGGCGCAATCCTGCTGCGCGCGATGGCGCCGCTAGCACAGCCGCCGCAGCCGGATCTTTCCGGCAGGCCGGTGCTGATCGTCTCGGGTCAGTACGATCCGGTCGTTCCCGCGAGCACATCGACCAGGCTTGCGGCCCTGCTGTCGGACGCCGGCGCGGATGTCCAGAACCCGATCCTGCCGGCAGGCCATCAATTGTCGCAAACCGATCTCACGATCGCGCGGGATTGGATGACGGCGGTTCGAACCAACCTGGCGGAAAAAACCTCTGCGGCCTGAACAAGCCGGATCCTGCGCTGAGCCTCAGCGCAGGGTCCGATCGTTCAGACCGATCTCGTCGGCCAGTTGCTGCAACGACTCCGCCAGAGCGGCGGCGATCTGCACCTGCCCGCTACTGCACTGCCGAAGCGTCCAGCTACGCTCGCCCGGCGTGCGCGGCACGCCCTCGCGTGATCTGGACTTACGGATCCTGGCCAATTCGGCCGAAGCGGCAGCGCGGAATTCGGCTTCCGGCCGGAAGTGGCCGATATCGATCGCCATGAACAGCAGCGAGCACAGAAACGGTTTCGACAGGTCGCCATAGAGCGGTGCCACGTCGTCACCACCCGGCCCCTGCGACAGCAGGCTCGACAGCAGATTAATGGCGAGCGAGAGGCCAAAACCCTTGGCTCCACCGGACGGCAGCAGCATCCCCTCGATCGCCGCCTTGGGATCCGTCGTCGGCAGGCCGTCGCGGTCGACCGCCCAGGTCGACGGGATCGCTTTACCTTCTCTCTCGGCAACGCGGATCTTGCCGAGCGCGGCCTCGCTGAGCGCCATGTCGAACAGGAAGTCCGGCCCCTCGGCCGCGGGCAGGCCGATCGAGATCGGATTGTTGCCGACCAGTCTTTCGACGCCTCCCGGCGCCGGCATCATCGGCTTGGTGTTGCACATCGCGATGCCGATGCAGCCGTGCTCGCTCGCCTGTTGCGCATAGCGCCCCGCCGGTCCGAAATGAAAGCTGTTGCGGACCGCGACCACGCCGACGCCAAAAGCCTTGCTGCGATCGATCGCAATCTGCATGGCCTGGTCGCCGGCCAGATGGCCGAACATACCTTGCGCATCAACAACGGCCGTGGCCTCGCGGCTCTCGACCACGACGATCTCGGTGGTCGTCGAGATGCTTCCAAGCAACAACCGCCGAACATACATCTCGGTCTGGGACAATCCATGCGACGGCAGACCTGCCACATCGGCATCGACCATCGCACGCCCCATGTCGATCGACGCCGCCGGCGACAAGCCGGCCCGCTCGAACAGGCCGGCGACGAAGCTTGTCGCGTGTTCGACGGAGACAGAAATCTTCTCGGTCATGATGATTGACTCACGCCACCCGCAAACGCGGAATGACGCTGGCAAGCTCTGGATCCACCGTCAGAACGACCTTGCCGATCTGCTCGTTGGCATCCAGCATCGCATGGGCGCGAGCAACCTCGGCCAGTGGAAACGTCGCGCAGACATCGAGCCGCATTCGCCCGTCTTCGAGCAAAGGCCAGACCTGCTGCACCAGCGCTTGGGCGATCTGCCCTTTATATTCCGGCGGGCGCGGACGGATGGTCGATCCGGTCAGCGTCAGCCGGCGCCGCACGATCTGCCGGACGTTGATATCGGCGCGCTCGCCGAGATGGCTGGCGATCAGCACCAGCCGACCGTCAAAAGCCAGCAGTTGCAATTCGCGGTCGGTATAGGGGCCGGCCTGTGCATCGAGGATGACGTCGACGCCGCGCTGGTCCGTCGCCGCCAGCAGCGGCGGCACCCAGTCCGCCTTGTAGTCCAGCGCGATTTCCGCGCCGAGGTCGCGACAGATCTGACGCTTCTCGTCCGAGCCCGCGGTCGCAAAGATCCGCGCGTGTCGCAGCAGCTTCGCGATCTGGATCGTCGCCATTCCGACGCCGCTGGTGCCGCCCTGCACCAGGATGCTCTCGCCTTCGGCAAGCCGAGCGAGGAGAATCACGTTGTTCCAGCTCGTGAACAGCACTTCCGGCAGGGCCGCCGCTCGCACGAAGTCATAGCCTTGCGGAATCGGCATGCATTGCAGTGCCGGGACCCGGCAATATTGCGCGTAACCACCGCCGGTCACCAGTGCGCAGACCGCGTCGCCAACCCGCG
The DNA here is from genome assembly GCA_028290765.1 of Tardiphaga sp. Next base: position 4,692 of record JAQGJF010000429.1, on the reverse strand, counting down.
GCCACGACACGTCCGGCGCGACTTTCTCGACCACGCCGGCAATGTCGAGCCCGGGAATCTCCGACGCTCCCGACGGCGGCGGATAAAGCCCGCGCCGCTGCTGGATGTCCGGTCGGTTGACGCCCGCGGCGGCCACCCGAACCAGCACTTCACCGGCTTCCGGCTCCGGCCGCGCTTCGTCCACCAGCGACAGCACTTCAGGACCACCGGGCTCGGTGATCCTGACGACGCGCATCTGCGAAGGCAATGATGTCGCCATTAGACTTGGCTCCGCTGCGCGGTCGCCGGCAGCATCGCCGCCGTATCGAAGTCCTCTACTGGCTTGACCCGCCAGGTCGCCAGCATGATCAAGGCGCTGGCCGCCAGCAGCGCCAGGCTCGTCGCCGGCACCGACATCGCCGCCAGCGCGCTGCCGGTCCATTGCGCGACCCACGGCATCAGGTTCTGCGCGGCAAATCCGCCGAGGCTGCCGATGGTGCTGATCGCGGCGATCGCGGCCGCCGCATGGGCGCCTTTGAAGATCTGCGATGGCAGATACCAGAAACACGGGAACAGCAGCGACACACAAGGCGTACCGACCGCCAGCGCTACATAGCGCATCCAGTTCACCGTCAGCAGTGTGGAGGTGAAAAACGCGGCCATCCCGCAAAGTGCAATCAGGGCCATGCCAACCAGGACGGTCCGGTGCTCGCGCAGATGCCGCGGCAGCCAGATCAGGACGATGGCGGCCACCGCCCAGGGCAACGCGTTCAGCAATCCATTCTGCGTGCCGGTGGCGCCAAAACCCTTCACTACCGTGGGCAGCCAATAGATGATCCCGTACAGCGACAGGGTGATCATCGTATAGACCAGCGCAAACCACCACACCCGCAGGTCGATCAGCACCCGCAACGGGTTGGTGTGGAGAGTCGAGGCGATCTCGTCGCGGCTGAGCTCGTCGGCCAGCCAGGCTTTTTCGGCCGGCTTGAGAAAATCGGCCTTGAGCGGATTGTCCGGCAGATACCGCAGAATGAGCACAAAGAGAATCAGCGCCGGCGCACCGGTGACGATGAAGACCCACTGCCATCCGGCCAGACCGAACAGGCCGTTGAGATCCAGAAACGCGCCGCCGAACAGCGAGCCGAACATGTTGCCGAGCGGGCTGCCGATGGTCAGAAGCGCCACCGCCTGCACCCGGTAGCGCTTCGGAAACCACAGCGTCAGATAGAAGATGATGCCGGGATAGGCGCCCGCCTCCGCGACACCGACGAGGAAGCGCACCGCCGCGAACACCGAGCCGCTCATGGTGAAGCCGAGCGCCACCGTGAGCAGGCCCCAGGTCAGGAGGATGCGGGCGAACCAGACCCGTGCTCCGAACCGGTGCGCCGCCAGTGCGCTCGGCACTTCGAACAGCGAATAGCCGATGAAGAACAGCGAGGACGCCAGACCATACAGCGTCTCCGACATTCCGAGGTCGCTCGCCATCTGCAGCTTGGCGTAGCCGACGTTCGAACGGTCGATCACCGAGAGCATCATCATGCCCATCACCAGCGGCATGATACGCCACATGATGCGATTCATCACCGCCGTACCGCCGGCGCGATCCACCAGATCCATGTTTTCTCCAGCCCGTCCGTCGGGCGTTTGCTTGCGATGGCCGTTCGGGCCTGTTGATCAGGCCGCGTTCTGGCCCGCCGCGCCGATTGCCGGCAGATCGAGAAACGCCGCCGCGTTCTCGCTGATGAGTTTCTTGATGTCGGCGCGCGGCATCTGCAGATCCAGCAGCATCTGCACGACGCTGCGGAAGCCGTCGACCGGACGTTGCGAACCGAGCAGGCCGAGGTCCGAGGACAGGATGGTGTTGTCGACCCCGGCCACCTCGATCAGATGCGCCAGATCATCCGCGCTGAATTTTTCCGATTTGCCCTTGATGAACATGCAGATCGAATGTTCCATTTTCACGCCGAGCCCGACCAGTTGCCGGATGTCGCTGTCCTTGAAGTCGACGATATAGGTCGGATGATTGACCATCATCTTCTTGACGCCGCGCCGCGCCGCTTCCTCGAACATCACATGCTGTTCGCTGACATGCAGATGGCCGCCGGCCAGGATGATATCGGCCTCGGCGATGAGGTCGATCACCTTCTTGGTGTCGTCGGTGAGCTTGCCGTTGGCGTCCAGCGCCGTCAGCGGCTCCGCATCGAGCATCTTCTTGGAGGTCTTCGGAAAGGTCTTGGCCTTGCCGCTGGCCAGCACGTTGATGTGGTTGGCCGCAGACAGCGTCGGCATCCAGACGATCTTGCCGTTGAGCTTGATGGCGTGGTCGACGGCATGGGGATTGATGCCGCCCGATGCATTGTTGAGCGCGACGCCTGAATACAGCCGAACCCCGAGTTCGGGAAACAGCTTTTCCAGAATGATGGCATGCGCCATGCCGGGATAGAAGTGATCCTTGTACAGCACGGCGCGGAAGCCGGCCGCTCCGGCGTCCAGCAGTTCCTCGTGATGATCCAGAATTCGCGGCATCGCCGCGGGACCGCTGTGGCAGTGCAGATCGATGGCGCCGATCAGAAGCTCGGCGACCTCGGCCGGACGCGACAGCGGCGGCATCGGAAACGTGTCGGGATAGGAAACCTGGTCATCGGCCATGACGGCAGCCTCTTACTTGGTGACTTGAGATGGAAGCGGGTATTCGTCGGCGTTCAGGACCCAGCCCGGCTTGGTCGAGAAATCCATGCGCGGCGGGCAGAATATGTCGACGAGCTGGTTGAGATTCTTGTCCATGGCCTGCGAGGTATGAATCGATGGCGGCGGAATCACGGCGATCGACGGCGACCCGCAGCTCTCGTGGGTGTCCTCGCGCCACTGAGCCATGTCCGGCGTCCAGGGCCAGCGCATGTGGTGGACGAAGGTGCCGGCGAGCGCCAGCGAGCACTGCTCGAAATCGTCGTGATGGTGCGGCGACATCTTGCTGGGCTCACGCGGACCATGCCTCGGATCGAGATAATTGACCATGAAGGTCGAGCCGCGCCAGATGCGGCCGAACCGGCCGGGCGTCGGTGCAACTTCGAGGCTGTAGGTCCTGATCTTCGGCCCGGCGGCCGGTTCCGGCCACGGTTCGAACGGCGGAATGTTCGGATGCGCGGACGCATAGGAGTCGGCGTTGGAGCAGAGCGCCGCCAGATCCTTCGACTTCGTCGTCAGCATGCGGACGATTTTGGCCGGGCCGAGCAGCGTGACCGAGCTCTTGCCGGCCGGAACGAAGGTGACGGAATGTCCGGAAACCGTGACCCGTTCATTACCCCACACGATTTCAGCGCCGGCGCCCGGATCGGGAAGCAGGACGACATATTCGTCGGGCTGTTCGGACCGGCCGAACACCGCGCCCTTGTCGGCCTCGCTGTAGGCGATGATAAAATTCTGGCCGCGCGCATACCAGTTTTTCGCACCATCCTTCTCCTCGGCGGGAGGCGTCTCGTAGAACTTCGCGTATTCCGCCCCGGCGAAATGGGTCGGGTTCGGCGTCGTTCCAATCGGCTTGGCTGTCGCCAGCGCGGCCCGGGGATCGGTGCTATGATACATGGGCGTCTTCCGGAGTTTGGACGAGCTTCTTGAAATCGGTAAGGCTTTGCGATGCGGCGCGCCGCATCTGGCCTTGATCGGATGAAATGATGAAGGCGCTGGCGCCGAGATCGGCGAAGTCCTTGGCCTCAGCGGCGCTCGCGACCATTACGCAGACCGGCTTTTTCGCCTTCTTTGCCGCCGCGATGATGAGCTTGACCGCATCCTGGATTTTTGGGTCGGCCGACGATTTTGCATTCAGCGAAACCGTGAGATCGCCACGGCCGATGAAAAGCCCATGGATGCCGTCGACGGCGGCGATCGCGTCGATGTGATCAAGCGCCTCGGGGTCCTCGATCATCGCGATCACGCAGACCGAATTGTCCTGCTCCTCGACCAATTGCCACACCGGCGTCGCGCCATAGCCTCCGGCGCGCGCGGATCCCGAATAGCCGCGCTTTCCGCCGCGATAGCGCGCGGCGGCGGCAACGGCTTTTGCCTTCTCGACCGAAGCGACATGCGGCACCAGTACGCCGGTGGCACCGCAATCGAGACAGGACAGGATCTTGGTCGGATCATCCGAAGACACCCGCACGATGGCGGCGATATTGGAGGCGCGCGCGGCGAGCACCATGACATCGGTCATGGCGCGATCGATCGGCGCGTGTTCCTCGTCGATTACGATGAAATCATAGCCCAGCGCGCCGAAGATTTCGGTGGCGTGGGTGGTTTGCGTCTTGATGAAACTGCCAACGACCTTTTGCCCGCCCGTCATCCGGCTGCGGAACGACGAATAATGCGGCCTACCCTCACCCGACAACGCGATACCTCCCGATCATTATTTTGCCATGCCGAAATCCGGCCACTAAAGACGGAAGCCCAGCACTGGGTTGGGACCATTGCAGCCGGCCCGGCTTTCGGCCATAGCTAATCGACATTGTTCCGCACAGTGGAATTTGGAAGAAATGCCTCCACGCTCGATCAAGGTCGAGGCGGCCGCCCGTACGCTGGTTCTGCTCGAAGAGCTGAACCGGCATCGCGTCGCCTCGATCCAGTTGCTCCATCAGGCCACGGGTCTGCCGAAATCAACCGTGGTGCGGCTGATGAAATCGCTCTGCGCCATGGGCTATGCAACCAACGACCGGCGACAGG
>JAQGJF010000425.1 GCA_028290765.1 Tardiphaga sp. | reverse complement strand
GCCTGCGCAGATCGAGCCGAAACTTTACGACCGCACGCTGACGGTGAACGGCGTGTCGAAAGCCTATTGCATGACCGGCTGGCGCATCGGTTATGCGGGCGGCCCCGCTGAGCTGATCAAGGCGATGGCGACGATCCAGTCGCAGTCGACCTCGAACCCGTCGTCGATCTCGCAATGGGCGTCGGTCGAAGCCCTCAACGGCCCGCAGGACTTCATTCCGGTGAACAACAAGATGTTCAAGGAGCGCCGCGATCTCGTGGTGTCGATGCTCAACCAGGCCAAGGGCATCGATTGTCCGCGGCCGGAAGGCGCGTTCTATGTCTATCCGTCCTGCGCGGGCACCATCGGCAAGACCACGCCGTCGGGCAAGACCATCGCCAATGACGAGGATTTCGTCACCGAGTTGCTGGAGAACGAAGGCGTCGCGGTGGTGCAGGGCTCGGCGTTCGGCCTCGGTCCCGCATTCCGGATTTCCTACGCGACCAAAACCTCCGACCTCGAAGATGCCTGCAAGCGCATCCAGCGGTTCTGCGGCAATCTGCGGTAATACAGCGTTGCCAGGAAGTGTGCCCCCGGACCGGATCCGGGGGTGACGTCGTCGCTTCAAACCGTCATGCTGGAAACAAAGCGCAACACTTCGCCTTGATCGAGCTTCATCACATTCGGCCGATCAGGTTTCCATCATTTTGCCGTCGAAGCTTCGACGGTTTTACGGCCTCTCGCCTTGTTTTCGACACGGCGCTTCCTTCCTGTCCCCCCGCAATCAGTTCACAGGCGGAGAACAGCCCATGCGTCTTTCGACACTTTTCGGTATTGCCCTCACCACCCTCGTTGCGTCGGTCGCAACGGCGAACGCACAGCAGCAGCAGCAACAGCGGCTGCAGATAGGCGTGCTCGAATGCGAGGGTGGCCAGAATGTCGGCTTCGTGGTCGGCTCGGTCACGACCCTGCAATGCGTATTCCAGGGCGAAGGACGCCGTCCCGAGGCCTATCTTGCGACCGTCCACCGCGTCGGTCTCGACCTCGGCTTCACGCAGCAGACCCGATTCTCCTGGGCGGCGTACGGACCGACCAACCGGATCGGCCGCGGCGGGCTCGCAGGCCGCTACGGCGGCGTCGGCGCCAATGCGTCGGTCGGCGTCGGCTTCGGCGGCAACTTCCTGGTCGGCGGTCCGGCCAATTCCTACACCCTGCAGCCGGTCAGCGTGCAAGGCCAGACCGGGCTGAACGTTGCAGCCGGCATCGCCGATATCGAGTTGCAGCCGGCGAACCTGCGCGGCGGCCCGCGCCGGCATTATCGCCACCACCGCCGCCATCGCTGAGCGCGATGCGTTAATGAAAAAGGCCCGCGCAAGCGGGCCTTTTTTGATGACGGCTGGTTTGATGCGGTGTAAGCGAACTTCGGACCAGCCCATCGCATCTTCCTGCATCACACCGCCATCCCCGGAGATCATGCCATGAACCGCTTCTCACGATTGCTCGGTATCGCCACGCTGTCGCTGTTCGCATCGAGTGCCGCCGCTCACGCGCAGCAAGGCCGGGTTCAGATCGGCGTTCTGGAATGCCGCGGTGGTGCAAGCGTCGGCTTCATCGTCGGATCGGTCACCAATCTCGGCTGCGTGTTGCGCGCCGATGGCCGCCCCGACCAGCCCTATGTGGCGACCATTCGCAAGGTCGGGCTGGATCTTGGAATCACCCAGGAGACCGGACTGGCATGGGCGGTGTTTGCGCCGGTCGACCGGCTTGGGCCCGGCGACCTCGCCGGCAACTATGGCGGCGCCCAGGGCAGTGCTTCGGTCGGCGTCGGCGTCGGCGCCAATGTCCTGGTCGGCGGGTCGGCGAATTCCATCGCGCTGCAGCCACTCAGCCTGCAGGGCTCGACCGGCCTGAATGTCGCCGTCGGGCTGGAAGGCCTGGAACTGCGCCCCGGCCGCTAGATCGTTTTCGAGCGAAAGCCTGCCCCGGACTTGATCCGGGGTGGACGCCGGTTCGCGTCAAGAAAACGCGTCAAAACAAAAAGCTAGAGCCCGGTTCTGATTAAATCAGAACCGATCAGGACACTAGATCCTTTGGCCATCAGCGCGCCTGTTTGAATCCGGCTTCCGCGTCGCGGAGCCGGATTTTTATTTTGACGCGACGGCTCATGTTCTTGGCTGCCATGTTGCGCAGCGGAAATTTTTCCCGCTTGCCAAATCGGAACGCCGGGGGGACCATTGCTGCCGCCGACCCAATCAAGGGCCGAGCTCCAGATGAGGAGGCGGCAATGGGACAGGACGTCAGAAGTCCCCGCGGTCCACGGTGCATTGCACTGGTGGGCCCTTTCCAGAGCGGTAAAACCACACTTCTCGAGGCTATTCTTGCACGAACCGGCGCCATTCCCCGCGCCGGCAGCGTGGATGTCGGAACTTCCGTCGGGGACTCCAGCGCCGAGGCCCGCCGCCACAAGATGGGTGTCGGCCTCACCGCCGCGACGACGACCTTCATGGGCGACAGCTACACCTTTATCGATTGTCCGGGTTCCGTGGAATTCGTGCATGACATGCGCGCCGCGATTCCAGCGGTCGATGCCGCCGTGGTGGTGTGCGAGGCCGACGAGCGCAAGCTGCCGCAGCTTCAGATCATTCTGCGCGAACTCGAAGACCTGAACATTCCGCGATTTCTGTTTCTCAACAAGATCGACCGCGCCAGCAAGCGCATCCGCGAAACGCTGGGCACCCTGCAGCCTGCGTCGCGCATTCCGCTGGTGCTGCGGCAGATTCCGATCTGGAACGGTGACCTGATCGCCGGCTTCGTCGATCTGGCGCTGGAACGCGCCTTTGTCTATCGCGAGCACAAGGCCTCCGAAGTCGTCGCCCTCGAAGGCGGCGATTTCGACCGCGAGAAGGAGGCGCGGTTCTCGATGCTGGAAAAGCTCGCCGATCACGACGATGCGCTGATGGAGCAATTGCTCGAGGATATTCCGCCGCCGCGCGATGCGGTGTTCGACGATCTCGCCCGCGAATTGCGCGAAGGCCTGATCTGTCCGGTGCTGCTCGGGTCGGCGTTGCGCGAGAACGGCGTGCTCAGGCTGATGAAGGCGCTGCGCCATGAATCGCCGGGGGTAGCGGAGACCGCCGCCCGTCTCGGCGCCACCGCCGCCAAGAATGCGCCGGCCAAGGATGCGTTGGCTTATGTATTGAAAACCACGCATCTGCAGCACGGCGGCAAGCTGTCGCTGACGCGCGTGCTCGCCGGACACCTTGACGACGGTGCAACGGTGCAATCCTCGAGCGGCGAGACCGGACGGGTGTCGGGGATTCTCGCGGTCAGCGGCGCTCATGACACCAAGCGTGCCGCCGCCGAGGCCGGCGAGGTGGTGGCGCTCGGCAAACTCGATCATGTCAGGACCGGCGATACGCTGTCGACCGGCAAGACCGCGCCGGCCGCGCTGGTCAGCGTCGCTCCGGCCCCGCCGGTACTGGCGATGGCGCTCGCGGCAGCGGACCGCAAGGACGATGTCAAACTCGGTCAGGCGATGCTGCGATTAAACGAGGAAGATCCATCGCTCAGCGTCGTTCACAACGCCCAGACCCACGATGTCGTGCTGTGGGGGCAGGGTGAAATGCATCTGCGCGTCGCACTGGAACGGTTGCGCGAACGTTTTGGCGTCAATGTGAAATCGCAACCGCCCGCAATCGGATATCAGGAGACGATCCGCCAATCGATCGCCCAGCGCGGCCGACACAAGAAGCAATCCGGCGGCCATGGCCAGTTCGGCGATGTCGTGCTGGAGGTCATGCCGATGCCGCGCGGCGGCGGCTTCATGTTTCACGAAAAGGTCGTCGGCGGCGCGGTACCGCGAAATTACATCGGTGCCGTGGAGGAGGGCGTGGTCGACGGACTGTTGCGCGGCCCGCTCGGTTTCCCCGTCATCGATGTGCAGGTCACGCTGACCGACGGCTCGTATCACAGCGTGGATTCGTCGGACCAGGCGTTTCGTACCGCGGCGCGGATCGGGGTCAGCGAAGCGCTGCCGCAGTGCCAGCCGGTGCTGCTGGAGCCGATCCATGTGGTGGAGATCGTCTGTCCCACCGACGCCACCGCGAAGATCAACGCCATCCTGTCCGGACGTCGCGGCCAGATTCTCGGATTCGACACCCGCGAAGGCTGGACCGGATGGGATCGCGTCCGGGCCATGATGCCGGAAGCCGAGATCGGCGACCTGATCGTCGAGTTGCGTTCGGCGACCGCAGGTGCCGGCAGTTTCACCCGGCAATTCGACCGCATGGCCGAAGTCACCGGCCGCGCCGCCGACCAGATCATCGCCGCGCATCGCGTCGCGGCGTGAGCGTTGCCGCGACCGCGATCCTCGGCCCGAGGGTCGTGGTCATCGGCATCAGCGGTTCGGGTAAAGAAGCGCCCGATGACCGACAGCCGCCATTCGAACAGCAGTCAACTCGACACCCTGTTTCGCGCGGACGATTGTGCGCGCTAGAGCATGATCCCGAAAAGTGGACACCGGTTTTCGGACAAGATCATGCTCTAACAATAAGTTAGAGCGGGATGACGATTCGAAGATAAGTCATCCTGCTCTAGGCACGAATTAGGAGGCCATCATGGACCTCGGAGATTGGCTGCGGAGCCTTGGCCTCGACCAATATGAGGCGGCATTCCGCGAAAACGAAGTCGACGACGCGGTGCTGCCGAGCTTGAAGGGCGAGGACTTGAAGGAATTGGGTGTCCGTCTTGTCGGGCACCGCCGCAAGCTGCTCGACGCCATCGCCGCCCTGAGCACCGGCGGCGCAAGCGCGAAAGCGGCGTCGCCCGACATTCTCCCGACAATCGAGCAACCTCCTGCCGACGCGGCCGAGCGCCGCCAAGTCACCGTGATGTTCTCCGACCTGGTGGGCTCGACGGCGCTGTCTGCGCGCATGGACCCAGAGGACCTACGAGAGGTCATTTCGGCCTATCAGCAATGCGTCACCGAAACGGTGCGCCGCTTCAACGGGTTTGTCGCAAAATACATGGGCGACGGCGTCCTGGTCTATTTTGGCTATCCTCAGGCCTATGAGGACGAGGCCGAACGGGCGGTGTGCGCGGGACTGGAACTGACCGCGGCGGTAGCAAAGCTCGAGAGTGGGGTATCTCTGCAAACCCGTGTCGGCATCGCGACCGGGCTGGTCGTGGTCGGCGACTTGATCGGATCGGGTGAAGCGCAGGAGCGCGGCATCGTCGGTGAGACGCCAAACCTCGCGGCTCGCCTGCAAGGAATTGCGCAGCCCGGCACCGTCGTCATCGCCGACAACACGCGGCGACTTCTCGGCACTCTCTTCGAGCTCGAAGACCTGGGACCGCAGGACCTGAAGGGTATCCCCGGACCAACCCGGGCCTGGGCGCCGCTGCGGCCGAGCTCCGTAGAGAGCCGCTTCGAGGCATTGCACGCGAGCCGCCTGACTGCCCTCGTCGGACGGGCAGAGGAATTGGAATTGCTGCTTCGGCGATGGTCCAAGGCAAGGGCCGGCGAAGGCCAGGTCGTGTTGCTCTCCGGCGAGGCCGGTATCGGCAAATCGCGGCTCACGGCCGCGCTGCTGGACCACCTTGGCGCCGAATCGCACACGCGTTTGCGCTATTTCTGCTCGCCGCAGCACACGGACAGCGCGCTCTACCCGATCATCAACCGGTTGGAACGCACCGCCGGACTGACACACGACGATACTCTAAAAGCAAGGCTCGACAGACTCGAAGCGCTGCTCGCACAGACCTCGACTTCCATTGAGGACGCGGGGCTTCTTGCCGAGATGCTGTCGCTCGGCAGCGACGGACGCTATCCCGCCCTCGAAATACCCGCACAGCAGCGCCGGCAAAGAACGCTGCAAGCGCTTACGTCGCAGCTGGAGGTGCTGGCGCGCTCGCGGCCGGTACTGGTGACCTTCGAGGATGTCCACTGGATCGATCCGACGACCCTGGAGTGGCTGAGCAAGACAATCGAGAGCATCGACCGCCTTCCAGTGTTGCTGATCATCACATTCCGAGCGGAGTTCTCGCCGCCCTGGGTCGGTCAGGCGCACATGACGAGCTTGACCCTCAATCGGCTCGGACAGCGTGAGGTGGCCGATATCGTCAGAGGGCTTTGCGGTAATGAGCAGCTGCCCGAGGATGTAGAGGCCGAGATCGTCGAGCGCACGGATGGGATTGCGTTGTTTGTCGAGGAGATTACCAAGGCGGTATTGGAGGCTAAGAGCGAAGGCGCGGCGCGGCACGCGATTGCGGCAATTCCATCCCCGGCCCTGGCAGTCCCGGCAAGTTTGCATGCGTCGCTGATGGCGCGGCTCGACCGGCTCGGTCCCGCCAAAGTGGTGGTACAGACTGGCGCGGCGATCGGACGGGAGTTCTCGCATGCCCTTCTGGCCGCGCTGGCGCGCGATACCGTGGCCGACCTTGAAGCAGCGCTCGATCGGGTTATCCAGGCGGGACTTGTGTTTCGGCACGGTGTGTCGCCGCATGCGACCTATCTGTTCAATCACGCGCTGGTGCAGGACGCGGCCTACGGCACTCTGCTGCGCGAGCCGCGACGCATGCTTCATGCCCGGATCGCTGAGGCTCTCGAAGGCCAGTTTCCCGAAATCGCCGAGAACCAGCCGGAGCTGTTGGCGCGTCATTGCACCGAGGCGGGTCTGATCGAAAAGGCCGCCGGCCTGTGGGGCAAAGCAGGACAGCGCTCACTGGAGCGATCTGCGTTAATAGAAGCGGTAGAGCAGCTGATACGTGCCCTCGGTCAGATTGAGGCGCTCCCAGCCACTCCCGCGTTGCGTCGCGAGCAGATTAAACTTCAGGTCGCTCTCATAACCCCGCTGTTCCATACCAAAGGATATGCGGCGCCGGAAACCAAGGCTGCCGTGGAGAAAGCACATTTTCTGATCCGGCAGGCCGAGGCGCTCGGAGAGTCGCTCGAAGACCCGCTGCTGATGTTTTCGGTCCTGTACGGCTTCTGGATCGCGAACGTCGTCGCGTTCAACGGTGACATGATCCGCGAGTTGGCCGCCCAATTTCTGGCCCTTGCCGAGAAGCAAGGGGCGACGGTTCCGGTCATGGTTGGGGATCGCGTCATGGCCTTTTCATTGCTGGTTACGGGGGACATCGCGCGAAGCCAAACGCATTTCAGTCGCGCGATCGCAGTCTACGATCCGATCGAGCATCGCCCGTTTGCGATGCGGTTTGGTCAGGACACCAGGGTTTCGGTGCTGTTTTATCGATCGCTGGTTCAGTGGTATCTCGGTTATCCCGATGCCGCACTTGCGGATGCCGGGCGTGCGCTCGATGACGCACGCGAGATCGGCCAGGCCGCGACGCTGATGTTTCTGCTGGCCATGGGACCGTTGCCCTATATTCACTGCGGAAAATACACGACGGCAAACGCTTTATTGGACGAGACTCTTGCCCTGGCGGACGAAAAAGGCTCGCAGCTCTGGAATGCCGTTGCGATGCTGGCGCGAGGTTGCATTTTCTCCCTCACCGGCAAGGCGTCGGACGCCGTTCAAATCATGACTGCCGGGCTCAGCACGTATCGGTCGACGGGAGCGACGTATTTGACGCCGTTGCACTTGTCACATTTGGCGAAAGCCTATGCGGATGATGGACAGTTTGAAGAGGCTCGGCGCAGTATCGGCAAAGCCATGAGAGCGGTTGAAAACACGAAAGAACGATGGCACGAAAGCGAGGTCAATCGCATCGCAGGCGAACTCGCGCTGATGGCTCCCGCGCCGGATCCGGCCAAGGCGGAAGCCTGCTTCGAGCAAGCCCTGGCGGTGGCGCGCGCCCAGCAGGCAAAGTCCTGGGAACTGCGCACAGCGATGAGCATGGCGCGGCTCCGGCGCGACCAGGGCAGGCAGCGGGAGGCGCATGATCTTCTCGCTCCGATCTACGGCTGGTTCACCGAGGGCTTCGACACTCTCGATTTGAAAGAGGCCAAGGCATTGCTCGGATCGCTGGCGTCATGAGGGCGCGCCTGCAATCGCGAGCGGCCTGCGAATGGACGTGCGTGACCTTCACGAGCACCGTTGCCCCGCCCGGCAGCACGACTTCGTGGCTCCCGCTCAATTCAAGGTTTCGTCCATCGAGCGCAAATAGTGTTCAGCGTGCTGGAAGTAATTTTCCGCCGTGACCCGGTCGCCGGTGAGCGTTTCGGCGCGGGCCAGCGCCAGATAATGTTCATAATTTCGTTGTGCGTTTTGAGGGACCTTGGCGCTCGGCCGGTGAAACCCGGAAGGTTCGGTCTTCCGGAGCTGCGGTCTCTGCCTCATGGCGCTGTTCGCATTTTTCGTTTTCTGGCGCGGCTGTGCCGCCGTTTTCTTGAATTCAGTCGTGGTTTTCATGTGATTCCGTATGCCGCCGGCTAAGGCCGTGCGACGTTCATTCGAGGAATTGCCGGATGCGACGCAGTCGACGGTTGCGCTACGGCAACCGAACTTCGATGGCTACGCGAGAAGGCTCAGCGCGGCGCTAAATATTTGCGATACGTGTGCTGACCGAGCGGCTTAGCCGCTACCGACTTGGTTGATATAGGAAACCAAAGTGGCGATTTCAAGTTTCCGGCGGAACGGGCGCCGGAATAACCCAACGAGCATGGGAGAACGGCGAGCATGGGAGAACGGGAGCTGTGACAGCAAATTACGAAGTGGGCCCCGGTGCATCAGAGCATCGCGGGGCCCGTCATCTTCGTCTTGCGAAGGATATCTGGTACGAACCAGCTGTTTGTCGAGATCCGAAAGCGCTTGGCCTTCGCGCCCTGGTCCCGCGGAGATGTTCAGATTACTGGCGGCGCAATGTCGGCTAGCAGCTGCTGTTCACCTTGATCCGCGCCGTGACCTTGCCATCGAACAAGGTCAATGCTTCGTGCCCGGTGGCGTCATGCTCCTCACCAAATGTGAACCTGCGGACGTGTGCGTCCGCGTCAACTGCGCGGTTGTCTCGACCATATGATCGGACGCCTGTGCCTGCAAAGTCAGGAGCCGATAACCCTCGGACTTAACAGGTGCAGCCCGCAAATGCTGCGGCAGACCTCCACGGGAGTCAAGTTACACTTGGAGCTAACTCACATTTGCAGCCAACGGGTCTTTGCATGGCGTTGGCGGCACTCGAATATGCCGATATGGTTTTTTTTGCAGGGCCAAAACAAATCGGCAATACCATCTGCTTTTCCGGAGCGGATGGCGCGCCGGAAATGCCCTCCGAGCCCATATGCCGGGATCACTGGC
>JAQGJF010000405.1 GCA_028290765.1 Tardiphaga sp. | reverse complement strand
TCCGGCGTCACGTCGAGGTAGTAGCCGCCGATCCCGCGCTCGGCGTAGGCCGACGAGGTCCCGGGCACGGCCTTGAGGACCTGCTCGATCTGCCTGGCGATCCGGTCGATCTCGATCAGATCGGTCCCGATCACCTTGACGCCGATCGGCGTCCGGATGCCGGTCGACAACATGTCGATGCGGGCCTTGATCGGCATCGTCCATGCATTCGACACGCCGGGAAACTGCAGCGCCTTGTCCATTTCGGCGATCAGCCCGTCGACCGTCACGCCGGGCCGCCACGCCTCCTTCGGCTTGAGATTGACGATGGTCTCGAACATCTCCGAGGGGGCCGGATCGGTCGCCGTCGCGGCGCGGCCGGCCTTGCCGAAAACCGAGGCCACCTCGGGAAACGACCGGATGATCCTGTCCTGGGTCTGCATCAATTCGCCCGCTTTGGTGACGGAGATGCCGGGCAGCGTGGTGGGCATATAAAGCAGCGTGCCCTCGTTCAGGTTGGGCATGAATTCGGTGCCGAGCTGGCGTGCCGGCCAGACGCTTATGGCGAGCACGGCAAGCGCGAGCACGACCACCAGCGTCTTGGCGCGCATCACGCCCTTGATCACCGGCCGATAGATCCAGATCAGAAAGCGGTTGATCGGGTTCCTGTGCTCGGGAACGATCCGGCCACGGACGAAGATGATCATCAGCGCCGGTACCAACGTCACCGAGAGCAGTGCGGCAGCGGCCATGGAGAAGGTCTTGGTGAACGCCAGCGGGCTGAACAATCGCCCCTCCTGCGACTCCAGCGTGAAGATCGGCATGAACGACACGGTGATGATCAGCAGGCTGAAGAACAGCGCCGGCCCGACTTCAGAGGCGGCCTCGATCAGTATATCGATCCGCGACTTTCCGGGTTCGGCCCGCTCCAGATGCTTGTGGGCGTTCTCGATCATGACGATCGCGGCGTCGACCATGGCGCCGATGGCGATGGCGATGCCGCCGAGGCTCATGATGTTGGAGCCGAGCCCAAGCAGCTTCATCGCACCGAACGCCATCAGAACCCCGACGGGAAGCATCAGGATGGCGACCAGCGCGCTGCGGAAGTGCAGCAGGAACACGATGCAGACCAGCGCGACGACGACGCTCTCCTCGAACAGGGTGTGCTTGAGCGTATCGATCGCCGCGTAGATCAGGTTGGAGCGGTCGTAGACCGGAACGATCTCGACCGACTGGGGCAGGCTGCTGGCGATCTCCTTGAAGCGATTCTTGACGTTCTCGATCACGTCGAGCGCGTTGACCCCGAAGCGCTGCAGCACGATGCCGCTCGCCACCTCGCCTTCGCCGTTCAGTTCGGTGATGCCGCGCCGCTCGTCGGGGCCGAGTTCGACCCGGGCGACGTCGCGTAGCAGCACCGGCGTGCCGTTGTTGGTTTTCAGCACGATGTTGCCGAGGTCGTTGATGCCCTTCAGATAGCCCTTGCCGCGGATGACGTATTCGAATTCTGATAGCTCCACTGTGCGGCCGCCGACATCGGCGTTGCTGGCGCGGATGGCGTCCCGCATCTTCTGCATGGTGATGCCGAGGTCGCGCATCCGCTGCGGATCGAGGACGACGTTGTACTGCTTGACGAAACCGCCGACGCTGGCGACTTCGGCGACGCCCTCCGCCTTCGCGAGCGCGAATTTCAGGTTCCAGTCCTGGATGGCGCGCGTGTCGGAAAGGTTCAACTCCTTCGACATCACCGCATACTGGTAGACCCAGCCGACACCGGTCGCGTCGGGACCCATGGTCGGGGTGACGCCGGCCGGCAGCCGGGACGCGGCGCCGTTGAGGAATTCCAGCACGCGCGAGCGGGCCCAGTAAATGTCGGTGCCGTCCTCGAAAATGACGTAGACGAACGAGACGCCGAAAAACGAGAAGCCGCGCACGACCTTCGACTTCGGCACCGTCAGCATCGCCGTGGTCAGTGGATACGTCACCTGATCCTCGATGACCTGGGGCGCCTGGCCGGGATACTCCGTGTAGACAATGACCTGGGTGTCGGAGAGGTCCGGAATGGCATCGAGCGGCAGATGGACCAGGGCGTAGACGCCGGCCGCGGCCGCAAAGCCGGTACCGAACAGCACCAGCAGCAGATTGCGGGCCGACCAGCCGATGAGGCGCGCGATCATGGCTGCGCCCCTTCGGCAAAGCCCTTCAACGCCGCCTTGAGGTTGCTTTCCGCATCGATCAGGAAGTTCGCGGAGACAACGACGGGCTCGCCGTCGGCAACACCCTGACGTATCTCGACATATCCCGAGCCGCGGTGGCCGAGCTTGACCTCGCGGGGCTCGAACCGGCCCTGGCCCTTGTCGACGAATACGGCCTGCCGGCTGCCGGTGTCCATCACCGCGCTCTCCGGAACGGCCAGGACCGGCTCGCCGCCGCCGGTTTCGATTTGCGCGTCGACATACATGTCGTGAAGCAGGACGAGGTCGGGGTTCGGCAGTTCGACGCGAATGCGCGCCGTCCGCGTCTCCTTGTTGATCTCGGGATAGATCACCTCGACCTTCCCGGAAAACTCCCGCCCGGGAAAGCTCCGGGCTCTGACGGTTGCGGTCTGGCCCTTGGATATCGTGCCCAGGTCGCGTTCCGCGACGTCGATCAGGGCCCACATCACCGAGTGGTCGGCGATCCTGAACAGGACGCCGCCCGGCTGGACGCGCATGCCCTCGATGGCGTTGCGCTCCAGCACGATGCCGTCGCGCGGCGCCGTCCATTCGATGGAGGTCGGAACGTTGCGGCTTTTCTCGATGGCGGCAATCGCGGCGTCCGGCACGTCGAGGTTCATCAATCTCTGTCGGGATCCCCGGCCGTACGATCCATCGCCGGAAGTCGTCCTGGAGTTGATGGTGGCGAGATATTCGGCGGCCGCGGACGATACCGAGGGGCTGTAGACCTCCATCAAGGGCTGCCCCTTGACGACGTGCGATCCCGTCGTGACGTTGGCGACCTTCAGGACGAAGCTTTCGGACCGCATCGAGATGACGGAGACCCGCCGTTCGTCCAGCTGGATCGTTCCCGGCGCCCGCACCACCGTCCGGATCACGCGACGGGCCGCCGGCTCCGATTTCGCGCCGGTGCGCTGGATCCTGCCCGGCGACAGCTTGACCGGGCCGTCGTCGGCATCGTCGCCTTGGTAGACAGCGATGTAGTCCATCCCCATGGAATCCTTCTTCGGCGTCGGCGACGTATCCGGAAGGCCCATGGGATTGCGGTAGTATTTGATCCGGCGCTCCGCGGAGCCGCCGGGCGCCGCCGACGCCGACGGCATCGTCTCCGGAGCGGCATCGTCGAAGCCGACGTCGGCACCGGCGGGTACGGCGCGATAGTCGCGACCGTCCGGCGTCTTCCGCGGCGTCAGCGAATACGCCGACTTGCCGTCCGGATCCTGGAAATAGATCGCGGCGCGACCCGCTTCCGCCGCCGCGGAATCGACGATGGCGATGGCGCGCGCGGTTGGACGCTGCGCGCCGGCGATGAATCCGATGCCCGCCGCCGCGACGACCGCGGCGGCGGCGCTTGCGATGACAGCGCGGTTCATTTCTGCGCCGTGATGACGAGCTTGTTCTCGACGGTACCGGTCTCGCCCTGGACCTTGGCGCCCAGCGATAGCTGCCAGCGACCCGCCATGCCGAACGTCGCCTTGAACTTGTAGGAGCCGGGCTCGGCGCCCGGTACCGGCACGATCTTGGTCGCCATCTCCTGCATACCGTCCGGAGCCATGTCGAGACGGGTCGCGAAGATGACGGCGTCGGCTACCGGCTTGCCCGTCTTGGTGTTCATCAGCCGGACCGTGACGACCTTGTCGGGGCCGGCCTGGACCGTCTGGTCGACGAGTTCGAACCTGTAGTCCTTGATGTCGGCGAGAGCAGCCGCGCTGGTGCCACCCATTGCGGCAGCGATCAGCGCCGCCCGGAAGGCGCGCGCGAAGTTGAAGTTCTTCATGTTTCCTGTTCCTCGATTGTCCTGGATCTGCCGCAAGGCGGCATGCGTCATCCGCACGCCCCGGGCGTGCGGCAGCAGACGGCGCCTAGGCGCCGCTCAGACCAGGTTTCGAGGGGGATGGTCGGGTGGTGGGCGGTGGAGCCCTTCGGCGGGCTCGTCGTCGATCAACGAATGCACCGCCCGGATCGCGTGGCGGAGCGGCAAGGCCTGGGTCGGACCAGCCTGCGTCGTCTTCAGGACGCACATCGCAACCAGCGGGCAGTCCTGGCAATCCTTGCTTTTCTGCTGGTCCGGACAGCAAGGCATGTCGGCGGACATCGCCTCCACGCCGGTCATGTCGGCGCGATCCACTAGCTTCGCCGCCGACGGCGTCGCCAGCGGCGCGATGGCGAGCCCCGCGATGACGAGTGCGGCAAGCAGGCTTTTGATGGGCCGACGCAAGTTCATGCCCTACCCTGACATAGTGCAGGCGGCCTTGGAACCCGGCCCCACTTCACATGTCCGACAGAAATCCGCCGGCACAGGGTTAATCATCCGGGTCGCGTCAATCGTCGATGCTGCCGGAAGCGGCCGTGATCGGCCTGTCATGACCAGGCGATAGACTCCCTTCGCGTCAACCCATTTGAAGGAGAGCACATCATGGATCTGAAACCCGGCGACGTCGTCATTTTGAGATCCGGCGGCCACCCGCTGACGGTGGCGGAAGTCAACGAAGACGCCATTGCGTGCCTATGGATGGGCGACGAGGGCGACCTGTTTCGCGAGACGCTTCCGCTGGCCGTGCTGGAACTGGCCGAACTCGACACCGGCGAGGATGACGAAGAAGACGACGAGCACGAAGACGACGAAGATGAAGATGAGGACGAGGACGAAGAGCACAAGAAGACCAAGGTCGCGTAAGATTGCGCCAATCTCGCCGGGCTTGACGGCCCGGCGATAACGGCCCTGGCCGCAATCTCACCAGGCTTAGGATAAGCGTGAGGGCTTATGATAAGCGTGAGCCCCTCAGAATTGAGGCTCACAGGATATTATTGCATTTATCGCTTCGCTGACTTACGATGTGCTCAGGGGAATAGGCAGTCTCCCCTCGAGGCTTCGGTCCAAGAACTGTGCAACGCTCGACTTGTCGAGGTCATGTGCACATGGACGAAAGCGAACCTCCATTTCCTTCGGATGAATTTAGTGTACGGCCTGCTTCCGACTGGAAGCCGGCCGTCGTTGATGCACCTCCCGCCGAATCCCCTGCTGATTCTCCCGCTGATTTGGCGAAATCAGAGAAAATCGTTGCGCCAGAACGGCGGCGTCAATCCGAACTTTGGCGAAATGACCTGCCCAATGGGCCCTCGGTTGTCGTCTATTGCGGCAACGAGGAGGAGGTAAACCGAGGATTTCTCATTGCGTTACGCGCGATGGGAGTTGCGGGACTTGAACAGCCTCCCGAGCCGGCAAAGCCTGGCGGCGCGCGAGCGAAGCCATGAAGGTGCC
>JAQGJF010000389.1 GCA_028290765.1 Tardiphaga sp. | reverse complement strand
TACGCGTCGGACTATTTCGAGCGGCTGTACGGCTGGGCGGAGGGCCTGATCGAGGCCGGCCACGCCTATGTCGACGACCAGTCGCAGGAGGAGATCCGGATCAGCCGCGGCACCCTGACCGAAGCCGGCCGCAACAGCCCGTTTCGCGACCGCTCGGTCGAGGAAAACCTCGATCTGTTCCGTCGCATGAAGGCGGGCGAGTTCCCGAACGGCGCGCGGGTGCTGCGTGCCAAAATCGACATGTCGTCCGGCAACATCAATCTGCGCGATCCGGTGCTGTACCGCATCCTGCATGCCAAGCATCCGCGCACCGGCGAGGCGTGGTCGATCTATCCGAGCTACGACTATGCCCATGGCCAGTCCGATGCCATCGAGGGCATCACCCATTCGATCTGCACGCTGGAATTCGAGGATCACCGTCCGCTCTATGAGTGGCTGCTCGACAAGCTGCCGGTGCCGTCCAAACCGCGTCAATACGAGATGGCACGGCTCAATCTGACCTATACGCTGCTGTCGAAGCGGGTGCTGACCGAACTGGTGCGCGGCGGCCATGTCGCCGGCTGGGACGATCCGCGGATGCCGACCATGGCCGGATTGAAGCGGCGCGGGGTGCCGCCGGCGGCGATCCGTGAATTCATCAAGCGCATCGGGGTCGCCAAGGCCAACAGCGTCGTCGATGTCGGCATGCTGGAATTCTGCATTCGCGAGCATCTCAACAAGACCGCGCTACGGCGGATGGCGGTGCTGCGGCCGCTTAAGGTCGTGATCGAGAATTATCCGGAAGGTCAGGTCGAACAGATCGAGGCGATCAACCATCCCGACGATCCGGCGGCGGGCAAGCGCTCAATCGCGTTCGGCCGCGAGCTCTACATCGAGCGCGACGATTTCATGGAGAATCCGCCGAAGAAGTTTTTCCGGCTGTCGCCGGGAACCGAAGTCCGGCTGCGCTATGCCTATTTCATCACCTGCCGCGAGGTGGTGAAGAATGTCGCCGGAGACGTCGTCGAACTGCGCTGCACCTACGATCCCGCTACCAAGGGCGGCAACGCCCCCGACGGGCGCAAGGTGAAGGCGACCATGCACTGGCTGCCGGCAAAGCAGTCGGTGCCGGCGGAAATCCGCATCTACAATCCGCTGTTCGCAAAACCCAATCCGGACGCCGCCAACTTCGCCGCCGATCTCAATCCGGAGTCGCTGGAAATTCTTGCCGACGCGCGGGTCGAGCCGGCGATCGCGGAAACCCATTCGGCCGACGTCATGCAGTTCGAGCGCCAGGGCTATTTCGTGCGCGATCCGGATTCGACGCCGCGGCGCCCGGTGTTCAGCCGGACCATCGGCCTGCGCGACACCTTTGCCAAAGAGGTCGGCGGGAAAGGGTGACCGTGGCTGATGATCCCGACCAGGGCGGCAGCCGGCGCGGCGCATTGGCTGGGCTGGCCATCGCCGTCGTCCTCCTGGTCATCGGTGTCTGGCTGGCCCATCAATTGACCGCGGCCAGCAAGATGCAGGACTGCCTGATGTCGGGGCGGACCAACTGCAATCCGATCGAGCCCGCCGCGCGGTAGCAGGAGCCATCCGTTCCGCGGCATGGCTGTGCAAAACGCGCAACCACGCGCCCGCTTTCCAATCTGTAGTTGCCGGTCCCCCCGTTTTGCTTCACGCTGACGGCGCGTCTTCGTTGAGGATCGGGCGCCGTGGCAGAGTGGGGCAGCAGCCGTACCAGGACCAGGACCAGCACCTGGCCAACGCGTGATACCGCGCGCGGGGCTGGTGTGCCGTCGCCGCTGTTCGGCCTGTTGCCGGCGTTCGTCGCGCGCTTGCGCGGATGGGCTGCGGCCGAAGCCGGCGCCGGCCGATTGCTGCCATGGATTCCGATCGCGTTCGGCACCGGCATCGCGTTTTATTTCGCGGTCGATCATGAGCCGGTGGCGTGGGTTACCGCGCTCGCGGCAGCCGGATCCTGCGTGGCGGCGCTGCTGTTGCGGCGGCACAAGATATTTCCGCTGCTGGCGATGCTCGCGGCCGTGGCTGCGGGGTTTGCGACTGCGACATGGAAAACCGTCCGGATCGGCCACAGCGTTCTCGCCGCGCCGATCTATTCGGTCTCGCTGAAGGGTTTTGTCGAAACGCGGGAGGTGCGCGAGCGCACCGACCGCTTCGTGCTGCGCGTGGTCGAGATGGAAAGTCCACGCCCGCAAGCCAGACTGGAACGCGTGCGGCTTTCGGTCAAGAAAGGCACGGCGCCTGCGGTCGGCAGCTTCGTCGAGCTGAAGGCGCGGCTGCAACCGCCGCTGGGCCCGATGCGGCCGGGCAGTTACGACTTCGGACGCGACATGTATTTTCAAGGGATCGGCGCGTCCGGCTTCGCCATGGGCGCCATCAAGACCACGGACCCGCCGGTCAGCGGTGGCTGGTCGCTGCGCTATGCCGCGACCATGCAGGGCTTGCGCGATGCCATCGACGCTCGCATCCGCATGGTGTTGAGTGGGGATGCCCGCGCCATCGCAACGGCCTTGCTGACCGGGCGGCGCGACGCGATCTCGACCCCGGTGAACGACGCCATGTTCATCTCGGGACTGGGACATGTGCTGTCGATATCCGG
>JAQGJF010000370.1 GCA_028290765.1 Tardiphaga sp. | reverse complement strand
CGGCGCTAATGGCGGCTGCGCTGCGAAGTTAGCGCCGGTCTTTCAATTCAGATTCAGGATGTTCGCGGGTGACGACTGCGTCCGGCTGGGCGTTGACGTGGATCTGTCTTGAATCGGGGCGTGCTCGCTTGACAGGCTGAATCAATCTCCTAGTATTACGATATAAGAAATAAATTACACATAGTGTAATATCGGGAGGTGCTCATGAAGAGGGGCCTGGCAATTGCCCTGGTCGCGGCCTGTATCGTGCTGATCGGGAACGGTCGCGCGCAGGCGCAGGACAGCGCCGCGAGCTATCCGGCGGGGCCGGTCAAGATCGTCGTGCCCTATCCGCCGGGGGCAATCCCCGACACGCTGGGACGGCTGATCGCCGACCAGTTGCAGAAGGAATTCGGCAAGCCGGTGGTGGTCGAGAATCGCGCCGGCGGCAGCACGCTGATCGGGGCCCGGGCGGTCGCCAACGCCGAGCCGGACGGCACCACGCTGCTGATCCCGACCGTCACCACGCTGAGCATCGCGCCGCGGCTGAATCCGAAATCGGGCATGGACCCGGTCAGGGATTTTACGCCGATCGCGCGGCTCGGCGGCACCAATTTCTTCCTCGTGGTCGGGCCGTCGTTTCCCGCCAAGACGGTGCGCGAATGGATCGACGAGGTGTCGCGCAATCCCGGCAAATACCGCTACGCCTCGGCCGGCAACGGCACGCCGCATCACATCTTCATGGAGCTCCTGAAAAAGCAGTTCAAGCTCGACATCACCCACGTGCCTTACAAGGGCAGCGTCGAGGCGTTGCCGGACCTGCTCGCCGAGCGCGTCGACATGGCCTTCCTGGACGGATCGCAGGCGGTGTCCTCGGTCAACGGCGGCAAGCTGCGGGCGCTCGGCACCACGATGGCCAAGCGCACCGATTTGATCGACGGCGTGCCGCCGATCGCCGACACCGTGCCGGGCTTCGACTGGTCGGGCTGGATCGCGCTGGCCGGGCCGCGCGGCCTGCCGAAACCCGTCGTCGCCAAGATCGCCGCGCAGGTCGCGGCGCTTCAGGCCACGCCGCGGTTTGTCGGCGCGCTGCGCAATTCGTTGATGGAGGCGATGCCGGTTTTGTCCCCGGACGAGACCGCGGCGTTCGTGCGCGACGAATACGATCGCTGGAAGCCGATCATCGAGCTTTCCGGCGCCATCGAATGATCTCCGACGTTCCATCCTCAACAAAGGTCAAGACCATGAGTCATGCAATCCGCCGTGTGGTGACCGGCCACGACGACAACGGCAAGGCGATCGTCGAAAGCGACGGCTTCGCGCCCAACGTCAAGATTCGCGAAGGCGCCGGCTTCGTCAGCACGTTGCTGTGGGTCACCGACGAGACGCCGGCCAATGTCGGGCTGCGCCAGGACCGGGCCGACCGCACCATCGCGGTGGCGCCGCCGGCGAACGGCACCATTCTGCGGATCGTCGATTTTCCGCCGGTCACCCCGGAGGCCGAAGCGATGGATGGCACTGCGCTGCGGCGCGCGATGGGGGTCGATCACGGCGACGCGCCGAGCCGTCACGCCTACATGCATCGTACCAAGAGCGTCGACTACGCCATCGTTCTCTCCGGCGAGATCGACATGTTGCTGGACGATTCCGAAGTCCATCTCAAGGCCGGCGACATCCTGATTCAGCAGGCGACCAACCACGCCTGGGTCAATCGGTCGAACGACTTCTGCAAGATCGCCTTCGTGCTGATCGACGCCCACGATCCACTCGCCCAGAGCGCATGAGCGCGATCGCGTGGTGAGGCCCCGAGGGCTACGTCTGACAAGCGGATATCGCACCCTCCCAACAGCGGAACCAAGCCATGAAATTCGGAGTCTTCGATCACGTCGACCGCGGCACCACAAGCCTCGCGGAGCTCTATGAGAGCCGGCTCAAGCTGGCCGAGATCTACGATCGCACCGGCTTCTACGCCTATCATATCGCCGAGCACCATTCGACGCCGCTCGGCATGGCGTCGTCGCCGAGCGTCCTGCTGTCGGCCATCGCCCAGCGCACCAGGCGGCTGCGCTTCGGCCCGCTGGTCTACATCCTGAGCATCAGCCATCCGCTGCGCGTGCTCGAGGAAATCTGCATGCTCGACCAGATGAGCAACGGCCGCCTCGAAGTCGGTTTCGGACGCGGCGCTTCTCCCTATGAGATCGGCTATTTCGGCGTCGACGCGCAGTCGTCGTCGAAGATCTACACCGAGGCCTATCAGGTCGTCCTGCAGGGCCTGCAGTCCCGCGAGATCAATTTCGAGGGTGAGGTATTCCAGCTCAAGAACGTCCCGGTCGAACTGGAATGCGTGCAGAAGCCGCATCCGCCGATCTGGTACGGCATGTCCCATCCCAATGCGGTGCCGTGGGCGGCGCAGAACGGCATCAATATCGTCTGCAACGGGCGGTCGGAGCCGGTCCGCGCCATCACCGATCGTTACCGGCAGGAGTGGCAGGCCGCGCATGGCGCGAGTGGTGGCCGATTGCCGCTGATGGGTCTGGGCCGCCACCTCATGGTCGGCGAGACCACCAAGGAGGCTTATGAGATCGGGAAGCGCGCCTTCGCCGTCTGGTATCGCAGCCTGATGCATTTGTGGCGCCGGCACGGCACGCCGTTGACGACCTATCCGATCCCGGAGGATTTTGGCGAAGCCGTGAAGGCCGGCATCGTCATCGTCGGAACGCCGGACGAGGTCACGGCCGGCCTCAAGCGCGAGATCGAAACCTCGGGCGTGAACTACGTGCTGACGCGGTTCGCCTATGGCGACCTGACCCACGACGAATCGGTGCATTCGCTGTCGCTGTTCACCAGCAAGGTCATGCCCGAATTTGCCTCTGAGCCGGCCTATGCCTGAGACGACCGGTTTCGAGGACAATGACGGGGATGGTAGATTGGCTGGTTCGAATCGAGCGGCCGTCTCAGCGAAGGATTTTCACGTGTCTGGCGAGCTTCCCCGTCAGGGCATCGACGCCGTCGAGGTGGCGGGCGCCATTCTGCAGGCCCTGCTCAGATGTCCGCGGCCGGCGCGCCTGAAGGATATCGAGATCGCGAGCGGAATTCCCTCGGCGAAACTCCACCGCTATCTGGTCAGCATGATCCGCTGCGGTCTGGTCCGGCGCCACGAAAGCAGCGGCCGCTATGATTTCGGCCTGCTGGCGCATCAGGTCGGCCAGGTCGCGGCCCGCGACAACGATGTCGTTTCGCAGATCGAGGCGCGGCTCGCCCAGTTCAGCCAGCATGTCGGCGAGGTCATCGGCGTCGCCCAATGGGTGGGCAACGGCGTCACCTTCGTCAACTGGTTCGAATCCAGTCCGGAGTTCTCGATCCGCCTCAAGCCGGGCCTGCAGCTCGGCGTCACCACCTCGGCGACCGCGAAACTCCTGGCCGCGTATCTCGAACGCGAGGTGACGGAGCCGCTGGTGAGAAGCGAGCTGGCGGAGCACCAGATGCCTGCCGCCGAGCAGATTGAGCTTGTCTACCAGGAATATGCCGAGATCCGCGCGCGAGGGATCGCCCGTTCGCTGGGGGCCCGCCGCAGCGGTCTCAACGCGTTGTCGGTGCCGGTGTTCGACCGGGAAGGGCGGGTCGTCGTCGCCGTGACCGCGCTCGGGATGGCGCCGCGTTTCGACGCCGACATCGCCGGTCCGCTCGCCGGCCAGATGTTGGCGCTGAGCCAGGAACTCTCGGCTCAGATGGGAGGCCCGCGCATCAACGAGGCGGCCGAGCGCCCGGCGCCGGCGCGCAGGAAGTAGCCGCCGTCAATCCGCGCGACGCGACAGGCTTCCCGCGGTCTGCTTTCAAGCGACAAGCTCATTCTTGTCCATGGATACGCCGTGGGTGATGGCCGCATAGTGCTTGATCGGATGCGGCCGCCCGAACAGGTACCCCTGGATCGCGTCGCAACCCTGCGCCTCGAGAATGTCGCGCTGCTCGCTGGTTTCGACGCCTTCCGCCAGCACCGGCACGCCCAGGCTGGTGGCGAGGCTGATGACGGCTTTGACGATCGCCATCGAGTGCCGGTTGGTGGTCAGGTCACAGACGAAGCCGCGGTCGATCTTGATCCTGTCGAACGAGAACGCATGCAGATAGGACAGCGACGAATATCCGGTGCCGAAATCATCCAATGCGATGGCGACGCCGAGCGCCTTGATGCGTCGCAGAATCGAAAGGGCGCGGGAATAGTCCTCGATCAGCACGCCTTCGGTAATCTCCAACTCCAGCCGGGCCGGCGGCAAGCCTGTCTCGAGCAGGATCGCGTGAATGATCTCGGGAAGGTCCGCCTGGCGAAATTGCCGGGGCGACAGGTTGACCGCGACCGTCATCGGCTGCGTCCAACTCACGGCTTCGCGACAGGCCGCCCGCAGCGCCCATTCGCCGAGCTGCAGGATCAAGGAGCTTTCCTCGGCCAGGGCGATGAAGGTGGCCGCCGGTACAAATCCCCGCTTCGGGCACTCCCAGCGCAACAGCGCCTCGAAGCCGATCGGCTGTCCCTTGATGTCGACTTGCGGCTGATAGTGCAGGGCCAGGGCTCCGGCATCCAGCGCCGCCCGCAAATCATCCTGCATGGCCCGTCGCTCGCGGATTTGCGCGTCCATGTCGGCGTCGAAAAACAGCGCCGTACCGGGGTTGCTGGCCTTGGCGCGATAGAGCGCCCGATCGGCGTTGGCGATCACCGTTTCGCCATCGCGCCCGTGGAGCGGATAAATCGCAATTCCCAGCGTCAGCCGGACGGCCACCCTGTGGCCATCGATCACCAGGTCGTCGCGCATCGCGGCCAGAAGCCGTTTGGAGACTTCGCGTGACGTCACGAAGTCGCCGTCCTCCGCGACCAGAAGTGTGAACTCGTCGCCGCCGAAACGGGACAGGAAGGCGCCCTCCGAAACCGCGCTGAGACGTGCCGCGACTTGCCGCAGCACTTCGTCGCCTGCGGAATGTCCGAAGGTGTCGTTGACCTCCTTGAAGCCGTCGAGATCCATGCAGATGACGGCGACCTGGCTTTCGGCTTCGGCAGCGCGGGC
This sequence comes from Tardiphaga sp., assembly GCA_028290765.1. The sequence continues at coordinate 2,271 of JAQGJF010000370.1, read as the reverse complement.
AATGGTCGCGGCGAAGCAGGCATCGAACGATGCGCGATTGGCCAGGTTGGTCAGGGGATCGAAGTGGGCCATGCGCGAGATGCGCTGTTCGGCCTCCCGCCGCTCGGTGACATCCTCGAGCAGGGAAATGAGGTGCTCCGCGACCCCGTCCTCGCTACGAATCACGACGCGGCGGGCCGTGACCCGGCGGGGATGCGACGTCCTCGTTCGCACCGAGTAATCCGCGGAGATGACCGGCGAGTCCGACTTCAGCGCCTCGTTGTCCATGGCGATCGCCATGGCCGTGACCTCGTCAGGGAATATCTCATGCAGCGTCTTGCCGATCCAATGCGACTTCGGCATGTCGAACATGTCGGCGGCCGCCCTGTTGACAAGCTCCGTCCGGCAGGCGCTCGCGTCGGAAGCCCCTTCAGGCATACTCTTCACGATGATCGGCAGCGGAACGTTCTCGATGATGGCATTGAGAAATTTTCTGGTCCGGCGCAATTCATCTTCGAATTTCTTGCTCGCTGTCACGTCATGAATCGCGACGAGCTGCGCCGATACGCCCGCATAACGGAGCTCCCGCGAATAGATCACCACGTCGATGAACGTGCCGTCGGATTTGCGGTGCCGCCAGAGATTCGCTTCGTTATCCAGCTTCGATCCATCCCGCATCAGCGGTTTGAGCTTTTCGAAATCCTCCGCCGGGCGGATATCGGCCACGGTCATGCCGAGGAATTCGGCGCGGGAATAGCCGTATTTGGCGATCGCCGATTCATTGGCGGCCAGAAACGCCGTGGTGGATCGGTCGATGACCCACATCGGCACCGGGTTGCTTTCAAACAGCAATTGGAACGACTTCTCCCTGGCGCTCGCTTCGGTGATGTCCCGGTGTGTCGCGATCCAGCCGCCGCCTTCGATCGGCCGGTTCGACATCGAAATCAGCCTTCCATCCTCGGTCGTTCGCACGAACGCGGCGCGTTCTCCGTTTTTCAACTGCTCCTTCAGCTCGTTCTCATAGATTTCCGGGTCTCCGCGCAGGGTTCCGTTATCCCGGCGATATTCCAGTATTCTACGAAGCGGCGTGCCTTGCATCATCACCGGTTCGGAGAGACCGTACATCTTGCCGTATTGGGCGTTGCAGATGATCAGGCGTCCCGCCGCATCGAACATCGCCAGCCCATCGACCATGTTTTCCATGGCCGAGGTCAGATGCAGGTTTTGAGCTCGCAGCGTTCCGGTTATTTTCCGGCGGGTAGCCCACACGATGGCGAATATCACCGCCACGAACGCGCTCGAAGAAAGCGTCACCCAGATGGCCGCGTTGCGCCAGCCTGCCAGCGCTTCTTCGACGGAGGTCGTCAGAACCAGCAGGACAGGGTAGGTGGGCAGCTTCCGCACCACGACGAACTTCTCGTTTTCGTCCACCGGCGATGTAATCCGCAAGCTTGAAAAATCACGGCTGAAGACGCCGTCTCCGAGTTGTTGCTCCGTGAAATATGTTCCGACAGACTGAGGATGCCTGGGATAGCGGGCCATCAACATGCCGGTGCTGCTGAACATCGTGATCGAGCTGTTGCTCGAGGGCTTCACCCGTTCGAAATAATCCTCGAACTCTTCCAGATAGATGGTCCCCATGATCATCCCGACGAATGTTCCGCGCGGATCCACTATTTTCCGGATGATCCGAATGCCCCATTTTCCCGTGATGGAAGTTCGAAAGGGCTCGTCCGCGATGACTTCGAGGGCGCGGTCCGCCAGAAAGCGGTCAGCCGGGTTTGGATCGAGACGTGCCCGCGATCTCGGCCACGCGAACGACGAATTCACGATTTCACCCTGCGTGTCCCACAGCGAGAGCGCCGCGATGTGCGGCAAGGCGCTGACCCGCGCGACAAGCTCGCGGTGCTGCGCGTCCGAGGAAAACAGCTCCCGGAACTTCGCGGGAGACAATGCCGGCCCGCGCTGGATTTCATCCGTCACCGATTTCTCGATCAGTTCCAGGGCTTGAAAGCTGGATGCGATGCGGTCGGCGAGAACCAGCGACAGGCCCCGCATCTGGCTCTGCGTTTCCTCGGCAATGCCGCGACGCCAGTCGGAAATGAACATCGCGGCGAGGGAGAACACCGCGACGCAAAGCAGAGCCGCGCCTGCGATCAGAGCCCGGCTGGTGCGGCGGCGCGCTTCGCCGATCGCCAACGGAGCGCCCGCCCGCGACAGGACAGCCGTTTCGTCATCAGCAAAGGTTGCCGTGCTTTCCTGCATCCCGATTCCAAAAGTGCTTCTTTTTCC